>QNAG01000143.1 GCA_003641415.1 Candidatus Zixiibacteriota bacterium
AGATATTCTCACTTGTAGGGAAAATCAGAAATACCGGTTTGGTTGAAGTACCCCTGGGAACAAAATTAAGCGAAGTCATTTATGAAATTGGAGGTGGCTCCGCAAGTAATAAGAAAATCAAAGCGGTCCAAACCGGTGGACCATCGGGCGGGTGCATACCAGCCAGCATGTTTGATATATCGATCGATTATAACAGTCTGACCAAGGCCGGTTCGATTATGGGGTCAGGCGGTATGATCGTCATGGACGAAAACACCTGCATGGTCGATATAGCCAAATATTTCATGAACTTCCTTAAAGATGAATCATGCGGTAAATGTTTCACTTGTCGCAAGGGCACTCAGCGCATGTATGAAATCCTTGATGACATCAGTAAAGGGAAGGCGAAACTCGAAGATTTGGACTTACTGGAAGAACTAGCCATAGTAGTAAGGGACACTTCCATGTGTGGCCTTGGTCAATCAGCAGCCAACCCTGTACTCAGTACTTTGCGCTACTTCCGCGAGGAATTCGAACGTCATATTGTAGACAAGCGGTGTGACGCTTTTGTTTGCCGCGATTTGGTTGGCGCCCCCTGTCAGGCTGCTTGTCCACTTGGCACGGAACCGTGGCGTTACATTGCCCATATCCAAAATGGGAATTACAAGGAAGCCTATCGCGCTATCCGTGAACCTAACCCGTTCCCGAGTGTCTGCGGTCGGGTCTGTCATCATCCGTGTGAGGAACGATGCAAGGCTGGACAGACAGGCGGTGACCCAATAGCAATTCGAGCTCTTAAGAGATTCATTACAGATCGCATAGACCCGTCGACATTCGTACCGATACGTGAAACTTGGACGGATGGTGAACCGCCGAGGGTAGCGGTAGTCGGAGCGGGACCGGCCGGACTTACCACAGCACATTACCTTTCACTCAAGGGTTACAAGGTAACAATCTTTGAAGCTGAGGTAGAAGCGGGAGGTATGCTTTATTGCGCCATTCCCACGTATCGTTTACCTCGCGAGGTTATCAAGAATGAGATAGACGCTCTCATTGATGATAACATTGATCTAAGATGCAACACCAGGCTCGGCACCGATTTCACTGTCGATAGCCTTTTCAAGGATGGCTTCAAGGCAGTGCTGCTGGCTCTTGGCGCTCATAAAAGCCGACCTCTGTCACTTGAAAACGAAGATGTCGAAGGGGTTTATCCTTCGATTGATTTTCTTAAAGCCTTCAACCTGCGAGATGAAAATCTGGCCTACGGTCATGTTGGTGTTATTGGTGGCGGAAACTCCGCTATTGATGCTGCCCGGACAGCTCTTCGCCAGAAAGACATCAAAAGCGTTTCTATTCTGTACCGAAGAACTCGTGATGAGATGCCTGCCTTCGGTGAGGAAATTGAAGCCGCCGATCAGGAAGGAATCAATATCCAAACTCTGGTCACACCCACCAGAGTGATCTCAAAGGATGGTCGCTTAACAGGAGTAGAGTTTGTTCGCAATGAATTGGGAGATACCGACTCAAGTGGGCGACGGCGCCCGGTCCAAATAGACGGGACAGAATTTGTTGTTGAACTTGATACCCTTATCGTAGCCATCTCTGAGGATGCCGGTGTCGATGCCATTGGGCCGGCTAAATCGAGCGGAATTGAAGCAACTAAATGGAACACTGTTAAGGTTAATTCGAAAACTCTGTTGACAAATCGCGAAGGTGTTTTTGCTGCTGGGGACGTCGTTCGAGGACCAAACACGGTTGTTGAAGCCATCGCCGATGGCAAGAAGGCAGCAGTTATGATAGATCGTTATGTCCGAGGCGAACCATTGATACAACCCGCTCAACCGCGGCTTCCACGGAAGTACATTCCACCTGTGGAAATCCCGGAGGGTGAGGAACCGCATGAAGGACGTATTGAGACACCACGCGCTCCGGCAGAGTGGCGTAAGCGTAACTTTGCAGAAGTGGAGGTGTCGTTCTCCGCTCAGGAAGCTTACCGTGAGTCGTGTCGCTGCTTGCGATGTGATCTGGAGTTTACCAAGCCAAAAGAAGAAAGCGTTGAGAAAAACGCTAAAGATGTGGCAACAGGAGCTGACGTAAAATGATTACTTTAACCATCAACGGCCTGGAAGTAGAAGTCGAAAAAGGAACTACTATTTTAGAGGCTGCTAAGTCTCTGGGGTTCCCGATTCCAACACTATGTTATATGGAAGGTCTTTCTCCGTACGGCGCCTGCAGGCTCTGTGTTGTGGAAATTGGTGAAGAACCTCGATCTCGACTAGTTACGTCATGTACTTACCTTTGTGAAGAAGGTTTGAAGGTACGAACGGCTTCCCAGCGGGTAGTTAAATCACGAAAAATGATACTTGAACTTCTGTTAGCTACCTCCCCACAATCGAAAGTGATTCAGGACCTTGCATCAGCGCACGAAATACGCCAACAACGCTTCAAACAGGAGTACGAAGATTGCATCCTGTGCGGGCTGTGCGTACGTATGTGCGATGAACAGATGGGTGCCAAAGCCATCGGGTTCCGTGGACGTGGACAAAATAGGACTATCGGAACACCTTTCGATGTAAAATCGGAGGCCTGCCGTCTATGCGGAGGCTGTATGTATGTTTGTCCAGCTTGTCAACTTCGATGCACTTATAACGAGCCTGAAAAAGCTATTTGCGGCGCGTGTGCCAATCTTAGTCCACCGTGCCTTGAGAAAGACGAATATGATGACATGATGTGCTATATGGATCCATGTGTTGCTTGCGAAATAAAAAAAGACTGATTATAAGAAGGAGGACATCTTACAATGTCGTTTACTAAAGTCAACGCCTCAGCGGCAACTTTGACTAAAAACCGAACCGAGGATTCGATTGTTCCAACTTCGGGGATGTGCGTAACATGCGTAGATGGCTGTATCGGCATGTGCGAAATCGGTAAGTCCGCCTATCGGGGACACGAAGTAATTTACCCACAGCCGTTTGGTGTGATAACTACGGCCGGTGAGAAGGCCTATCCAGTCGACTATTCACATTTCAACATCCTGGGGACAGCAGTAGGTGCACATGGAATTGAAGCCGACAGTGATAAAGCAATCTTTCCTAATGTTAATCTCGAAGTTCATTTCGGACATGATAAAGGTCTGAAGTTCAAGCTGCCGTGGATTATTCCGGGCATTGGCTCTACCAACGTTGCCAAGAACAATTGGGAAGGGCTGGCCATTGGCACTGCTCTGGCCGGCACTGGCCTTACAATCGGTGAGAACGTTGTAGGTATGGACCCTGAGGCTGTTATCAAGAACGGCCATATTATAGACACCGTTGATCTCAAGCGTCGCGTCAATCTTTTCAAGGACAACCAAATCGATGGTTGGGGAGCAACCATTGTTCAATCCAACATTGAAGACACTCGGATAGGTGTGCAGGAATATGCGATTGAAAAACTTGGAGTTGAAATAGTTGAGCTGAAATGGGGCCAGGGCGCTAAGGACATTGGTGGTGAAGTAAAGATCAAGGACCTGAAAAAAGCCCAGATGCTTTACGAACGTGGTTATGTGGTTCTTCCGAACCCAACTGACCCAAATGTGATAAAAGCTTTCGAGAGTGGTTCCTTCAAGGAATTCGAACGCCACTCTCGTGTTGGTATGGTTACCGAGGAATCATTTGCCACACGGGTTGAGGAACTCCGTAAAGCTGGCGCTAAATATGTGTTTCTCAAAACGGGCGCTTATCGTCCCGCCGATCTCGCCCGAGCTGTTAAGTATGCATCCAAATACAAGATAGATTTGCTGACAGTAGACGGAGCCGGCGGCGGCACCGGTATGAGCCCGTGGCGTATGATGAATGAATGGGGTGTCCCGCCAGTTGAGATTCACTCTCTCTTGTACCAATATGTAAAACAACTCTCGGATAAGGGTGAGTATATACCAGCCATTGCTGTAGCTGGAGGTTTCACACTTGAAGACCAGATTTACAAAGGGTTCGCTATGGGCGCTCCGTTTGTCAAACTGGTTGGTATGGCTCGTGCCCCTATTGCTGCTGCTATGGTTGGTAAGACTATAGGACGCACGATTGATGATCATCAGGTACCTGTCTATGTAGAGCGTTTTGGCTCAACAAGAGATGAGATTTTCGTAACGGCTGCCGATCTCAGAGAGAAAATTGGCAACAAGGAATTTGAAAATCTCCCAACCGGAGCCATTGGTCTATATACATACTATGAGCGACTGGCTCAGGGTATGCGACAGTTGATGGCTGGAAGCCGCAAATTTAGCATGGATTATATTTCTCGTGATGATATCACAGCTATCACACCTGAAGCGGCTGACATCAGCGGTATTACATATGTTATGGACGTTGACAAAGAGGAAGCTCAGAAGATTCTAACTGCCAAGTAGCTTCAAATACAATTCATGTAACCCATCTGCAAATATGTGGTTGCATGAGCAAGACTGTAATAAGCCGGTAAGTGTCCCCTATGTGGACACTTACCGGTTGTTATTTATAGTGGTTATCAGAATAATGTTCCAAGAGTAATGTTATTCTGACAAATTCTATCAAGATTTCAGACCTTGTCTCCCCGCACGGAAGGCACTTTATTAGCTAACATTATGCTGATGAAGGGTCTTCGGTATGTTCGCAAGTTTGACAGGAATCTCTGGATTCTGTCACTTGGCTGGTTGGTCAGCGCCATTGGTTTTGCGGCCTCGCTGCCGTTCATAGCAATTTATTTCCACGATGAGTTCGGGCTATCCATGACAGATATCGGTCTGTTCTATGGAGTCATGGCTGTAGTGCGCTCTGTGTTTCAGGCTGTGGGAGGGGAAATTTCGGATCGCATCGAGCGTCTCCAATTACTTATTTATTCTCAATATGCCAGAGCTATTGCATTTCTGGGATTGTCCGTCTCAATTTATCTGAACTGGGGATTCTTGTGGGTGGCGACGTTCCTGTTTATCAATTCGATTTTTGGTTCTATTTTCCAACCAGTTGCCAACGCTATGGTTTCCGATATTCTACCTAAAGAACAGCGGTTGGATGGTTATGCAATTACTCGTTCAGCGGGGAATCTGGGTTGGGCAATCGGGCCTGCTATAGGCGGTTTCCTGGCAGCTACTTCCTACGCAATATTGTTCTTGATTTCATCGGGATTGGTTCTTGTTTCCGGAACGATAGTGTTGCTCTTTATGAATTCACAACCCTCTGAAAAAATATCAGAGCGGTTCAATATCAAAGACATCGTGGCTGTCAAAGATGACTCGAATCTTGCTATTCATGTGAGTCTTCTATTTATCCTTTACCTAGTAGTTGCCCAGTTAATTGTTCCTTTTTCTGTGTATACGGTCAATATAGCAGGTATCTCAGAAACTCAACTGGGGTTTCTGTTTACTCTCAACGGGCTTTTAGTTGTGGCTTTGCAAGTCCCTGTTACGCACTGGCTGTCAAAATGGCCACTTACTGCGCAACTGGCGATTGGATCGCTACTGTATGCTATTGGTTATAGCCTGGTTGGTGCTTTCACCAACTTTGGATTCTTTGCTATCATTATTACAGTCGTAACAGTTGGTGAAGTCTTTATGTCACCACCGGCTCTTACCCTGACCTCGCGCCTTGCTCCATCAGGAAGAATGGGACGATACATGGGTATTCACGGATTCTTTTTATCTGCCGGCTGGTCATTTGGACCGCTCTATGGAGGCGTGCTACTGGATACATTCCCTGATAAACCGATAGTTGCGTGGATGCTTATCTCGTCACTCGCCCTGGTGTCATTTGTGGGATATATAATATTTCAAAAGAGGCTGCCCCGTAAAGTTAACATCAAAGAGCAGATGTAATCACTCAATTATAACAAATTTGCCAATCTCTGTTCGTTCTTCGGATTCCACTACGAAAAAGTACAACCCGGACACTGCAGCCTGTGAGTTATGAGTAATCAAGTCCCATGAGTCATGAGCTGATCGGGGAGCTCCCGGAGGAACATCATGGTCTATTTCACGGATAAGGTCACCATCAAGGCTGAAGATGCTGATTTTACACTTACGTGGTAGATTGGCAAAGTGAATCTCCCGAAGGCGATAATCAGGACGATCCAGAATCCCTCGGCCTTCAAAGCCCAACGAATGGTAGTTTGCATCAATGCGATAAGGATTTGGGTAAACATAAACATAGTTGCTCGCTGTTAATACGTCCGCGCCAAGCTGTGGATATTCAATAATCATGTTGTTCTCGGGCATTGATTCCAACGATGGTAACCCAACTGATGGTGACCCAAAATCGAATGCTGTTACAGAGCAATAGTATGACACAGAAGGTAAAAGATCAGTAACAACATACTCGTACTCGTAAAATTTCGGGAGAGGTTCACCGTAGTCATATACCAGATCATTCTCTCTCCACAAATTATGGTTGGTTTCAGGAAAAGGAACATCCGGATATACTTTGTGAATAGTCCCTCGCGACCCAAGATTAGACTGATTGAAATCCTGGGGTTCAAAGTAATACAGTTCATCGTTGAATTCAAACGGGTTTATACGGCTGTATGAAAGAGGATCAAACTCCGGTTTATTGAACATAGTCCGTAGCGAGTCAATCGTAAATGGAATTTCCTCCAGAATCCACTCCAGCCGGCCGGGGGAAACTTCTTTCAGCCAGTAGCGATTGTAATCTTCGAGGTCATACGAAGTTAGCACGGAGAAACTACCCGGGCGATTATCCCTGCCTATGTAGACACGGTAACCTTCGAAATCTATCTTGTTCAGGAAAATATCCGGTGTAGTCTCAGAGTAATAGCCGTTCCATCGGATCGTTAATTGACCTTCACCAGGGATGACTCGAATTCGTGGCGCCGGCGGAGGTCCCGCTCCTTTGAAATCGGGGACTCCGTCACCTTCGTACCATTGCGAGTCGCTGGCTGTGTACTCCCATACGGTGTCGAGTTCTAAAGG
>QNAG01000144.1 GCA_003641415.1 Candidatus Zixiibacteriota bacterium
ATCGTTTTGGCGGTTTTGTAATTGTTTGTTGTGGCGGTCGCGGCGGACGGGTCAGGGCAACCAAGTGTGAACCATACGGCTCTTTGGCAATCCAGTCAGCCAAGGTCTGATCGGGGGTAAGTATCCACTGTTGCAGGAAGTGACGTTCGAGGATTTCCTGTCCCGGAGCCTGACGTTGCCACCAAGCGGATTGGAAAGCATCAAAGGTCGAATCAATACCCAGTACGTTTTCGCATGTAGCTATTGCCAGCAGCATGGCCAGATTGTCGCGTCGGTATGGACCGGGGCGCATGAGAGGATGATTGGCAATGCCCAGGTTAATATTATATCGTGGCTGTACTGTCTGGGCCAACATCCGTTTAGACAATTGGTACACCAAGTTGAGCTGAAAACGTTTGTCGGTGGGTACAGCTTCAATCAGGGCACCTGTCATAATTCCGCCAAGAGGAATAACAAGTGGTTCCGAGGAGCCTAACGATGGAAAGTATCGCACCAGGTGTAAATCTATATCGCTCTCTTGCCACTCGATCCCGGATAACTCGCAGAGAATGTGCAGGACAGTATCTCCCTGAGTTTCCCAAAACGAGATAAGGCTACTGTCGTTTTGTCGTACCCAGCGCATGTCTCGCACGGCTGAATGTTCTCGGTACCATTGTGGATACAAGTCATTCTGAAGGGATACTGAGCGGTCATTGATCAGTACACTGGGGATGTAGTGGGTGTATGAAAAAATGGAATAGTACGTTTCCTGAGCTAAGGCGCCTGCGGCTATGAGAACTATAATAATAATTAAAAGTAAACGTTTCATAAGGGACAAATAAACCGTCGGTTACTTGATATGCAAGGCAAAAAGAAAAAGCTATACAGTCATAACCGATGTGGTACTGCTGCACTATTGGCGCTTGTTGAAAAAGTATCATGTGTGCAAGTTTGTTGAGAGTGCGGTTTTGAAAACGGGCGACGTAAAGCCGCTCTCTACGCGGGATTTCAATCTCCTCCCGCGTAGGGACAGGACTTGTCTCCGTCCTTATGGAAACGATGACCGGGCTTTTTCAACAAACCATATTAGTGCGGTAGTACCTGCCCTGTAATTCAGTCAAGGGAAACAGTAAGAACCGCCGGAGAAGAATCCCCGACGGCCTATTATGATTTACTCAATATCTTCACTGTATAGAGTCAGTTCACCCCATAAACGGATACCGGTAATCTTTCGCTGCGACAAAGGTCTCTTTCACACTACGTGGCGAAGTCCAGCGCATCATGTTTTGAATGCCACCCGCCTTGTCATTGGTTCCCGAGGCACGGCCACCACCAAACGGTTGCTGACCTACTACGGCGCCAGTCGGTTTGTCGTTAATATAGAAATTACCGGCAGCGTTGCGCAGGGTTCGCTCAGCTAACGCGACAGCCTTACGGTCTGTGGCGAAAATAGCGCCAGTCAAAGCATACGGGGATGTCTGATCACAGGTATGCAGCGCGCCGGCGAACTCTTCATCCTTGTAAACGTAGATCGTTATCACCGGACCGAAGATTTCCTCCTCCATCAACTTAAAATGCGGATCGGTAGTCACAATAACAGTTGGCTGTATGAACCATCCCTTGGAGTCGTCGTATTCCCCGCCGCAAATTATCTCGGCATCTTTGTGCTCTTTGGCATAGTTAATGTATTCAACTATCGAGCGGAAAGCCGATTCATCAATAACGGCGTTCAAGAAATTGGTAAAGTCTTCGGGGGTACCCATCTTGATTGTTTTCACCTGCGCCACCAGTTTCTTCTTGATATCAGGCCAAAGCGATTCCGGCAGATAACACCGTGATGAAGCTGAGCATTTCTGCCCCTGGAACTCAAACGAACCACGGACAATGGCTGTCACAAGAGAATCTACATCAGCGGAGTTGTGAGCAAATATGAAATCCTTCCCACCAGTTTCACCAACAATACGAGGGTAAGTTTTGTAATTGGCGATATTTTCTCCGACCGTTCTCCACATCATCTGAAAAGTAGGAGTTGAACCGGTGAAATGAATACCGGCCAAGTTCTCGTTACGCAGGACAGAATCACCAATTGCGGCGCCACGAGCAAAGATGAGATTGACTACGCCGTCAGGAAGTCCAGCCTCGAGGAGTATCTTCATCAGAAAATGCGAAGTGTAAACGGCGGTCGAAGCTGGTTTCCACACCGATACGTTACCCATGATGGCCGGAGCGGTGGGGAGATTACCGTTGATAGACACAAAGTTGAACGGTGTCACGGAAAATACGAACCCTTCCAACGGGCGGTGATCCATTCTGTCCCAGACAAGGGGAGCATTCTCAGGCTGAATATCAGCTATTTGTTGGCCATAGTGGCAATTGAAACGAAAGAAATCAGCTAATTCGCATACTGCATCAATCTCTGCCTGGAATACAGTCTTGGAGTGAGCCAGCATGGTAGCAGCATTGATTAAATAACGATATGGTCCTGCCAACAGATCGGCTGCTTTCAGAAACACTGCTGAGCGTTGCTCCCAGGGCATGAAGGACCAAATCTTCTGAGCTTCCATAGCTGCTTCTACCGCCATTCTGACTTCGGTCTCTCCACCCTGATGATAATATCCCAAAACCAGGTTGTGATCGTGGGGCGCTGTGATCTTGATCTTATTACCGGTTGTTATCTCCTTGCCGTCAATCACCATTGGGATTTCAATCGGGTTGGCCTTTAACTCTTTAAGAGCCTTCTCAATTTCTGCACGTTCCGATGAACCGGGTGCATAGTCAAGGATCGGTTCGTTTTTTGGAATAGGAACACGATACATTTTTTCAAATCCTCCTTAGATATCTATTTTCTACGCCACAAAACTTCTGAGCTTCGCTCGTCGGTAAGGGCACTGAGCCTTTACAGGGGTTGTATGATATAGAGAAAAGAAGCTGCGGGCAAGAGGATACCTTCTTTTTCAAAGAGATTTCAGTAATCCGCTACATCATGTCATCAGGGTCTATATCGATAATTGTTTTAACGGTAGTCGGAAGACCAAAGCGTGCCTGTTCAGCTTCCCATGCAGTCAGCATTCCGGTCAGTTTAATCACTTGGTTAGTCTTTATTAATAAGTTGCGCCGGAAGTTCTTACGCAGGTAGTAAAGCGGGCAAGGAGCCGGTCCGAGCAAAGTTGCAACGACAGAAGATTCTTCCAAACGCTGTTTCAGATTGTCACGAAAGGTTAGGACCGCTTTCTCTAATTTCTTTTCATTTTTCGCGGATAAAATGATATTCACAAGACGAGAGAATGGTGGAAACGATAAGTCCTTACGGGATTTGATAACGCTCTTGAAAAAGGTCTGGTAGTCCTGAGCTGCAGAGAGAACTATAACATCGTTATTTGGATAATATGTTTGAATTAGCACTTCCCCCGGTTTATCAGCCCTTCCTGAGCGTCCTGCTACCTGTAGAAGTTGAGCGAAAGTACGCTCCGAGGCGCGGAAATCCGGCATATCCAGAAGCAAATCAGCTGAAAGCACTCCCACCAGCGTCACACCCGGCAGATCAAGTCCCTTGGTTACCATCTGAGTTCCCAGCATCAGGTTACTTTCGTGTGAAGCGAAACGGCGCAGAATATTACGCATCCGTCTGCGTCCCGTGGCAGTATCAGAATCAAGGCGTACAACAGAAGCTTTTGGAAATAGTCGCGGTATGACTTCTTCAACTTTTTGAGTACCAACACCACGATACAGAAATTCATCACTGCCGCACGACGGACAACGATCATGTCCAAACGAGGCATGACCACAGTAATGGCAGACAAGTTTTCGTCCGGTACGATGGTAAGTGAGCTTAACCTGACAATTTGGACAGGTGGGAACATAACCACAAGAACTACACTTCAGTTGGGGAGAATGACCTCGACGATTGAGGAAGAGGATAATTTGTTCGTTACGACTCAACCGAATATCGATTTCCTTTTTAAGTGAGAACGAAAAGAAGGGCAGGTCACCGCCAAGTCGGTCGGACTTCATATCAACGATTCTTACCTGCGGTAGGGATGCTCCCGCAGGACGTTTTGTCATTTCCAGAAGTTTATATTTTCCCTGAAGAGCCTTGTGATATGATTCTATAGAGGGTGATGCTGAACCCAGAAGAATAGGAATCCCCTCAATTCTGGCGCGCATGATCGCACAGTCGCGGCCATGGAATCTTGGGGAGGGTTCGCTCTGTTTGTAGGATGGATCGTGTTCTTCATCTGCAATAATCAGTCCAAGATTATCGAAAGGAGCAAAAAGAGCCGAGCGCGGACCGATGGCAATCCGGTATTTCCCGTGTCTGATACCATTAAAACTTTTTAGCCGCTCGCGCTCAGTCATGGCCGAGTGGAGCACTGTTACAGAGTCCCCGAAAAAACCTCGGAAATAAGATAGAACTACTCCTGTCAATGCTATTTCAGGCGCCATTACCAAAACTGTTCGCCCTGTCTTGAGAACTTCACGGGCAATATGACAGTAAACTAAAGTTTTACCTGATCCTGTAACACCGTGGAGAAGAAAGGGTTGGAAGCTCTTTCCATGGATTGAAAGGTAAGGCATTGTTTCATCAACAACAGCTTGCTGCTGATCGTTTAGAGTGAGCTGGTTGACATCGTCCCGAGGTGATAGAATGTCCATAATAAACGGAGCTTCATCAGTACGGATTGGTTCTAACAGATCGTCATTAAGAGCATGGTTAATATAATGGGCTGTCCAGCCTTCAGCCAACAGTTGAGATCTGGTTCGCATACCATCAAAAGATTGCGGGTTGATTTTCCTGTTTTTGAAATACTCGGGCCAGTATTCCAAACGATGGCATCTATACCCGATTACTCTGGCCGATTGCGACTTTCGGGCATGCGACCATTGTTCGGTAACAATCCCTTCAGAAATGAATTGTTTCAACAGGTTGTGTTGTTCATTATTTATTGTACGAAGTGCCTTTGGAGATATCTGTTTCCCGGGCTTGTAAAACCTCTGTAAAGGACCGGATAATCGATCGCTGCTATGATTCCATATTAAACGGGGTTTTGCTGATGTCTTTAGTAAAGGTGGTAGAGCTGCAGCCAGACAGTCAGCCGGGTTGGCAAAATAATAATCTGCCATCCACATACACAATGAAAACAGCTTTTCATTGAATAGACTGACCGGATCTATCATATTGGAAATTGGTTTGATAGTATACGCACCAGTCGTCTCAGCCGGCCCCAAATAAAAGCCAACTCTTCGAGAGCGACCAAACGGAACCAACAGGCGTTGCCCCGGTTGACAGGATACGCAGTTATCGGGCACAGAGTAAGTGAAGGTTGAGCGGCGAGGTCCGGAGACTGCTACAGTGGCGAGGTCATATGATACCTTTGGCGATTTCTTCATCATTCAATAGAAAACGACAGGCGTTCGGCCTGCCGTTTTGATGATTCGTTAACCGGGGAAAGCGAAGCCCGTTGTATACCGTGTGTGACCTGTAGGTCAGCCACTAATTGGACAATTCCTTAAGCTTCGCTTTAGCTTCTGCTTTTTTTGCAGTATTACCGATTTCTTCATATAGAGCTACAAGATTCTCCCATATTGAAACCTCATCAGGTTTCACCCGCACTACGTTTTCATAGGCTTTAATTGCGCCTTCAAAATTAGCTAATCTAAGATAGCTATCACCAAGCCAGGTCCAGTTCTCAGCATTATCGGGATCAAGTTCGCCAACTTTTTCATAACCCTCAATAGCACTTTCATAATCTTCCAGAAGAGCACTCACAAAGGAGTACTGCTCCGCAAAAGACTGGTTATCAGGTTGAAGCAGGAAAGCCTGCTTGAAGTATCCCTGAGCAGAATCAAAAGCTATGTTGCGGATAGCATCCCATTGTTTCGCTGTCTCTATATCATCGATAGATCGGTAGTGACTGGCCGAATCAGATATCCGCTGAGCTTCCACAAGAAAGAACCGTCCGGCATAACCCAAAACATCAGTATTATCCGGATTGATTTCAAGCATTTGCCGGTATACTATCATGGCGGAATCTGGCATTTTACAGTTATTGTAGCAAATGGACAGGTTCATCAAGTTGCTTTCGTCGGTGGGGTTAGCTTCGCAATACTCTTTGAAGAACGGAATGGCGGCACAGTAGTTATCCTGCTTGATGCTGATATAGGCAATGGGAAGGAGGAGTGGTGCTCGATCATCGGTTTTCTCCAATCCCTTATACATCCATTCTGTAGCCTTTTCGAAATTGCCTTTGCGTTCATAGGCATTTCCGATGGCCACGTACGGACGATAATCGACTGGATCTAGAATAATGGCTAACGTCATATTATTCTGAACTGAGTCGATATTTGCCTGGATGTCGTTTTCGATATATGCACGCGAAGCAGAGTCAGTTTCGTTTTGGAGGTCTTTGGCAAGTTCTTCTATAGTATTAAGTTGCTCTACCCCGAGGTTGTAGAACTCACGCCAGTACTTGATTTTAGTCGAATCGCCCAATTCTAGGTACTTATCGCAGTTCTTGCGGTACTTCTTCTTGATATCCTCGTTTTCACAGCACATTCTCAACGAGTCAATATAGGCTACAAGATTTTCTATGAGCGGCTTTTTCTTAACAGCGTCAGATTCGACATCGATGAGATCAACATAGACCTGCGATGTCCGGGACAGAGCTTCAGCATGAGGACCATAGAATTGTGCGAGCGTATCCAGAATTGACAGTGCCTCTAAGGGCCGACTCTCAACAATAGCAATCTTGGCTCCACTGAGATATGCCCCAATGTTCTTTTTTTTAATCTTTGCTTCAGCCTGTCCTGTCACCAACAAACCAGCCATGGTCAGGATCAGAGCGATGCTTATTCTTTTCATATCAATCTCCTCTTTTTCTGAACACTACAACAGCCATTTGGCGAAGAATGTATAGCTTGACAGAGATGTTG
>QNAG01000145.1 GCA_003641415.1 Candidatus Zixiibacteriota bacterium
GATCATGTTTGGATGAACACCATGTTTGGCGGACAGTTCAGACATCGTGTACAACCCGGAAAGAGCCTCAAGCGCTACACGGGCTTTGAAGTCGGTGGAAAAACTACGACGTTTTTTCATAATCTTGACCCTCATAAATAAGTCGTTTATCCACCTTAAGCAATTGTCCGAAATCCTGCAACCACCTCTGGAACCCTTCTTAGCGGTTCCGCCTTCTCAGATTGGCAGAACCACCAAGGGGTTCTGTCCTACAATGACTTGTGACTGGTTAGCGAATCATCAAAAGACACGTCGTCATCCCACATTTCTATTCTCACGCCTCGCATGGGTTCCTCCGTAGTGTCAGGCGGAACCGGATCAAGGTAGTTGAGGTGTCCAGAGAATGTTATCGAATCATTCTCTCGTATTGTAAAACAATGAGGACCATCCCATGCTGGATAATATTGCAACTTGGTATCCATGCTCCATAACCATTTACCATCTGGAGGATAGAAGCAGGAGTCGAGACACAGAGTATAGCCGTCGTACATGGGGTCTACACTGGTCGAAATAAGAAAGGCTACCTCGTCAAAGCCGGGATGGATGCCATCCAGGAATATCTTGTACCCTCCGAAACCTATGGTGTCAGCGCCAAATCCAGTAACGCTAAAGGGACGGAAGAACACATATTCGTACATGTTGTCCCAGCCAGCAGTTGACGTAGCGCAGAACCCTTTGGCGGTGTACGGTGAATAATATCAACTGCGCTTGTTCGATTGATTGGTCAGAACAATGCGAGCGTTCCGTTGGAGACCCGCCAATTGCGGTCGCGTGAGAGGGGTACCAGCGGTCAGGTCGAGAAATTCTTCGCGCGTTGTCATATCGAGCACTCGCTGAGTGTCGAGGAACTCTCCTACTCCGGCAGAAGGCAAGAACTCAGAGTGACGGGTCGAAACAGCTCGTTTATTGTGTGGACATACTTCCTGACAAATATCACACCCAAACAACAAACTACCAGTTTTATCAGCAAGCTCATTGGGAATATGAGATGGCCGTTCAATGGTCAGGTACGAAATGCACTTCCTCGAATCAATGACATTTCCAGTCAGAATCGCTCCTGTTGGACAAGCATCGACACAAAGGGTGCACTTGCCACAGTGATCGTAATTGCTGCTATATGGTTCGTCCGATTCCAACTCGACCGAGGTGAGAATTTCGGAGATGAAGAACCACGACCCGAAGGTGCGATTGATTAACATACTGTTCTTCCCCACGAATCCCAGCCCGGCTTTGGAGGCATAGGCGCGCTCGAGGAAAGGTCCGTAGTCAACATACCAAAAGAAATCATGGTCGGTTTTGCTTCCGAGAGAATCTTTCAGTTTGACAATCAGATGTTTGGTCATGCGAGCTATGACCTTATGGTAGTCTCGTCCACGTGCATAACGTGAAACCAGCCCATACCCATCGGGAATTACTTCAGCGTTTGGCTGAAAGTAGTTTACTCCGAGCATTATGATAGATTTGACGCTCGGCAACAACATGGAAGGATCGGTTCGTCTATCCATTGATCTGGCTAGCCATTCCATATCGGCATGATATCCTTGTTTTATCCAGCAATGGAACCGCTCTTTGTCATCAGGGATGACATCGGGAGTGGTAATACCAACCATATCAAATCCACAGGTAAGAGCGAGTCGTTTGACGATTTCAGAAGTTAGCATACGGTTAATATAACAAGTTTGATGACGGACAGCACGAAGATGTTTTAGGAATGCCGAATCGAGTAGGTCAGGACCCTTGCGGTCCTGACTTCTTCATCAGGGAAATAAGCCTCCTGACCTACGGGGAGAAGGCGGAGACGCTAAAGCGCACGGTTCCTGCCCTACCTCTTCACCTCTTCCATCAGGTACTTGTGCATCGCACGGGCGGCTTTTTTGCCAGCTCCGGCAGCCAGAATCACGGTCGCACCACCAGTAACAATATCACCGCCAGCATAAACGCCTTTGCGGGAAGTTTGCATCGTCTCGTCGTTTACTATGATGTTACCCCATTTATTGCAGTCGAGTCCCGGGGTAGTTTGTGGTATTAGCGGGTTGGAAGCGTTGCCAATAGCCACCACGACAAGGTCGGTTTTAATAATATAATTCGAACCTTTGATCGGTACCGGACGTCGTCGTCCGGAATCATCCGGTTCGCCAAGTTCCATTTTCAGACATTCCATCGCTTTAACCCGATTCTGATCATCACCGATGAACTTGATTGGGTTGGTCAAAAGATGGAATTGTACCCCCTCTTCTTTTGCGTGGTGGACCTCTTCAATACGGGCTGGCATCTCTATCTCGCTACGACGGTAGACAATGTGGGCATTCTCAGCCCCCAAACGCAGGCCGGTACGGACCGAATCCATAGCGGTATTTCCACCACCGAGAACAGCGACATTTTTACCCCGAATAATCGGCGTGTCGTACTCGTCCGGGTCAAAAGCACGCATCAGGTTGGAACGGGTGAGATACTCATTTGCGGAATAGATGCCTATCAGGTTCTCTCCCTCGATGCCCATGAAGCGGGGCAATCCGGCGCCGGTACCGATGAAGATAGCATCGTAGCCCATCTCAAACAGTTCATCTATAGTATCCATCTTGCCAATAACAGTCGAGTTTTGGAATTCTACGCCCATGTCAGCCATGAAATCACACTCTGCTTGCACAATGGATTTCGGAAGACGGAATTCAGGGATACCGTAAACCAAAACGCCACCAGGCTTGTGCAGGGCTTCGAAAATCGTGACAGCGTGGCCAAGTTTGATGAGGTCACCGGCAACAGTCAGCCCGGCCGGACCGGAACCGACGATGGCTACCTTACGACCGGTGGGGGGGGCAATTTTAGGGAGCTGCACCAGCTTATGCTCGCGCTCGTAGTCTGCTACGTATCTTTCCAAATACCCGATTGCTACAGGCTTACCCTTTTTGCCAATTACACAAACGATTTCACATTGCTCTTCTTGGGGGCACACCCGACCGCAGATAGCCGGTAGAGAATTGGTCTCCTTGATCTTACGAGCTGCCCCCGCAACGTCCTTCTCAAGGATCAGACGGATAAACCCAGGGATATCAACTTCGACAGGGCAACCATCGACACATGGTTGATTTGGACACTCAAGACAGCGCAAAGCCTCTTGGAAGGCTTGTTCATCGTTCAGGCCGTAAGGTACCTCATTGAAATTTTTAACGCGATCAGACGGGTTTTGGGCAGGCATATCCTGACGAGGGAGCTTCATCCGCTCTTTGATTTTGAGTTTATTCGGTCCCTCTGGCTTTTTCTTTTTTTTCTTTGCGTCGCTCATCGTTGCCGCACCTTCCTACTTTGTCCCGGCCTGCTCTTCGGGATATTTGAACTTCTTGACCGACTCGGCCAGTCTGCATCCTGGATCTCCCAGAAAATGCTTCATGGCCTTATGTTCCTGCTCGCGATAAGCTCCAAGTCGAGACGTAAGCAGATCAAAATCGACCAAGTGGCCATCGAAGTCGGGACCATCTACACAGGCGAACTTGGTTTCATCGCCTACCTGTACACGGCAGCCGCCACACATGCCGGTACCGTCAATCATCAGGGGATTCAGAGATACCCATGTTGGAACGTTGTACTTCCGGGTCATACTGCTCAAAAACTTCATCATCGGTACTGGCCCGACAGTCATGATCATACCAATAGGGACTCCATCATCCAGAAGTTTCTTTAACGGATCGGTGACAAAGCCGTGATGTCCATACGAACCGTCGTCAGTACAGATGAATAACTCATCAGCTACTGCTTTGTGTTCTTCCTCGTAGAGCAAAAGGTCTTTTGACCTGGCCCCAATGATAGTAATAACTTTGTTGCCGGCATCCTTATAGGCTTGAGCAATGGGATAAATCGGCGCTATACCGATGCCACCACCAACAACGCAAGCCGTGCCCCATTTCTCCACATGAGAAGGAATCCCGAGCGGTCCGACGCAGTCTGAAATATTTTCTCCGGCCTGAACGGTTGTCATCAGAGCAGAAGTCTTCCCTACTACCTGGTATATAATGGTTAACAGCCCCTTCTCTTTGTCAAGTCCGGCAATGGACATAGGGACACGTTCCCCATGTTCATTGATGCGCAGTATGACAAACTGCCCTGCTTTGGCTTTGGAAACCAGCCGGGGAACATTCACCAGCATTTTCCAAACCATAGGACCAATCTGTTTATTGTCTACAACTTTCGGCATCATTCCTCCAAGGCTGTCAAAATTACGCTATTATAATGATCACTTTCACAAAATCAAGGGCTATCTTTTCTTGAACCAGCCTTTTATTTCTCCATATTGCTCCTTGATTATTATTACTTAAAATTTCAACTCTAATTCACTGTGGAATTAGTATGTTTTCCAAAGACAACCCTTGGTTTTTCAGGGATGTAGATATATATTCTCTGGCCGAAGTTGTGTAGAGATAGATTGTTTTTTGAAATGGAGGTGAGTTATGGCTGATGTTAAAACTATGAATAATCCAGTGATTGGTTTTTCCGAACTTTCGGACGATACTATTCTGAACTACGAAAGCACATTTGGCGCTCACCACTACAGTCGCCAGGAATTGGTGGTACGCAAAGCTGAAGGTATCTGGTTGTATGATCAGAATGGGAAAAAGTATTTGGACTGTCTGGCTGCTTACTCTGCTGCCAATCATGGACACCATCACCCGAGAATAGTCAAAGCTTTAGTAAATGCTCTACAGGGCAGCTATGGTTCAGTTATCTCAAATGTTGTTTATACTGACTCACTCGGGCTGTTCCTTAAAAAGCTGTCAACTCTAGTTCCGCAGATGGCACCCCGATTCGGTGCAGATGGCAACAAGACCTTACCTAAGAACGGTGGAGTTGAATCGGTGGAAACGGCTATTAAGATGGCGCGATTCTATGGATTCAAACAGAAAGGCATTCCCGATGGCAAGCAGGAAATTATTGTTTTTAACAATAATTTTCATGGTCGGATGATAACGATAGTTTCGTTCTCTTCATCTTATAAATACAAAGAGGGCTTTGGGCCGATGACACCGGGTTTCAAACTTGTGGATTATGGTGATCTCGAGGCTGTTGAAAAAGCTGTCAATAAGAACACCTGCGGTATTCTGGTAGAGCCAATGCAGGGTGAGGGTGGCATGTACCGTCCTCCGGATGGATTCCTGAAAGGCTTGAGAGAGATTTCTGACAAACATGATCTGCTGTTGCTTTTCGACGAAATCCAGGTTGGTTTGGGTCGAACCGGTAAGATGTTCTGTTTTGAGCATGAGAATGTTATCCCAGACGGTGTTGTGCTGGGTAAGGCTCTTTCCGGTGGATTGGTACCGTTATCATGTTTTGTCACTAATTCCAAGTTGATGGACATGGCCTTCCAACCAGGTCGCGATGGATCAACATACGGAGGATACCCGCTTGCTTGTGTAGCCGGCAACGAGGCGTTGGATGTACTTATCGAGGAAAAACTAACCGAGAACTCGGCCAAAGTCGGCGCCTATCTGTCCGAAAAAATTCGTGAAATAGCTGACAGATCTTCTCACGTTAAAGAAGTGCGGAACCGGGGATTGTTTATTGGAATCGAGGTCAATGATGGTGACGCTATGGCGTACTGCCGCAAGATGCTGGACCTCGGTCTGTTGGCTAACGACAGTCACGGTCACACGATCCGCATTAGCCCGCCATTAACGCTGAAGGAATCCGAAGCGGACTACATCCTCGAAAGACTGGAATCAGTTCTGATTGACAAATAGGATTTAAGCAAAACGAGGTTATTTCAAGGGTGGTTGTCTGTCAGCCGCCCTTTTCTTATGCGAAGAGTCTGCCTCTCCTCCTTTTCTCACAGACCCAACATAGATGGCGGCAAGTGTCACGACGGCTCCGATGATCTGAAACTGACCGAAGTGTTCACTAAAAAAAATTACCCCCCAGAATGTTGCCAGTACCGGCTGAAGGAGCAATCCCAATCCGCTGTGCGAGGCGGCTATTTCTGGTAAAGATCGGGATATTAACCACCATCCCACCGCCTGCACGATTAAAGCCAATAACGCAACATATAGAAGTGCTTGCAGGTTGGGAGGAAGCATAGCTTCACTTTTATCAACAAGCGTGGTTAACCCGAGGAAGAAAGCAGAAGAAAGAGATGTCCATGCCATCAGGCACATAAAGCCAGAGCCTCCCCCCACTGGTGATTGACGTTCATGGCCAGCCAGTTTCAACACGATAAGGTAGTGTGCATAGGCCAGACCAGTGAGCAATCCGAGTATTGTTCCCTTTATGTAGATAGTAGTGAATTCGACGTCGCTGCCTACTCCTATCAGAAGTATGACACCAATAATCGCAGTAACAGCAGCAATTACGAATCGGGGTCGTATCCGTTCCTTGAATACAAAAAAGCTAAGAACGGCTGTTGCGAACACCTGGGTGTTAGCCAGTATCGTGGAGATTCCCGCACCGGAGTACAGGATTGACTTATGCCAACAATAGAGGTCTAGGAAAAAGACAAAACCAGCAGCTATCGTCCAACGCATGACCGACCAAGGCAAGAGTAACTTTTGTCGGGTTATAATCGTCCATACAAAGAGTATCATTGCCCCAATAAAAGTACGCCAAAAACCGATTGATGTTGGCCCCATCCCCAGTGGGTTAAGTACCTTAACAAAGAGAGGAGCAAAACTGAGACACACCGCACCCAGTAGCAAAACTCCAAGAGCGCGCGAATCTGACCGAATCAGGTTGGCATTCATGAAGGTATAATACGTGTTTATATCAATAGGGCAAGAGGAGGAGACATTATCGGGTTTAACAAACTGCTATGAGACTAAGCTGGTTTCTACAGATTCTACAACTAACGGGAAATCAATGCAGAA
>QNAG01000146.1 GCA_003641415.1 Candidatus Zixiibacteriota bacterium
CCGGCAACTTTGAAACCCATGTCGCCAAAATGATCCTCATCACCGAGGATGTCCGTAAGCACGACAACTTTATCATCGGATTTAATCAACCCCATGGCGATTCCAGCTACTGCTGATTTAATTGGCACGCCAGCGTCCATCATGGAAAGAGACCCACCACATACGGTGGCCATCGAAGAAGAGCCGTTTGATTCCATAATATCAGAGACTATTCTCACTGTATACGGAAAATTTGTATCAACAGGAATTATCGGCAACAATGCTCTTTCAGCAAGAGAGCCATGACCTATTTCACGACGGTTAGTTCCACGGATTGGTTTGGTTTCACCTGTAGAAAAAGGCGGGAAATTGTAATGTAGCATGTAGCTCTTGGTTGATTCTCCCTCCAGTTCATCTAGTCGCTGTTCATCAACTTTGGTTCCCAACGTCACAGCTACCAGAGCCTGAGTTTGACCACGAGTGAACACGGCGGATCCGTGCGCTCTTGGCAGAAATCCAACCTCACAGGTAATCTGACGAATATCGTCCGGACCGCGACCATCAATACGTTTATTTTCATTGAGAATCATGCCACGCATGACTTCCGAGTCGAGATCGTGAATTATATTACCAATGTCTTTGGCGCTTTCGGGGAATTCCTCCTCAAGAGCTTCTACTATCTCCTCGGTCATCTTTTTCTTGGAAGTTCTACGCTCGTTTTTGTCCAGGATTTGGTTGTATTCGTCGAGACGTGTACCAACTATTTCTTTAACTCGCGAGGATAGATTATCATCGATAGCCATTGGTGTATATTCCATATCAGGCTTGCCACAAGTTTCTTTTAGCTCATTGATTTTGGCAATGATGATTTTAATATGCTCATATCCAAACTGCAATGCTTCGACCATATCGTCTTCAATTACTTCTCGGCCTCCTCCCTCAACCATAGTTATAGCATCGTCAGAACCGGCCAGGGTAACGTAGATATCACTCTCTTCTGTCTGAGCAATAGTTGGATTGATAATAAATTGTCCGTCAATGCGACCAACACGAACACCGGCGATAGTCTTGGCAAATGGCACATCAGAAATGGCTAATGCTGCTCCTGTTCCAATAAGTGCGAGAATGTCTGTGTCATTTTCTTGATCGTGAGAAATGACAAAATTTATGCATTGCGTTTCCCCTTGGAAATCTTTGGGAAACATGGGACGAATGGGACGGTCTATTATTCGACAAGATAGAATCTCTTTTTCTGATGGTCGTCCTTCTCGTTTGAAAAAACCGCCTGGTATTTTACCCGCAGCATACGCCTTCTCACGGTACTCGACAGTTAGTGGAAAAAAATCAAACCCAACTTTCGGTTCCGGTTGGGCACAGACAGTTGACAGAACCATTGAATCGCCATACTGAACTGTTACGGCTCCATTTGCTTGTTTGGCAAGATGACCGCTTTCGATGATCATAGTACGACCACCAAATTCAAATTCTACACGATTTGACATATAATTAAATGTCTCCCTTATCTGCGCAGACCCAGTTCAGTAATGAGCTGGCGGTAGCTTTGAATGTCTTTCCGTTTTAGATAATCCAGCAGGCGCCGTCTCTGTCCGACAAGCTTGAGTAATCCCAAACGGGTGTGAAAGTCCTTCTTGTGGACCTTCATGTGTTCGGTAAGATGACTAATACGGGCTGTTAAAAGTGAAACTTGTACCTCTGGTGAGCCCGTATCGGTTTCATGCAACCGATTGTCAGAAATGATTTGAGCCTTATGCTCCTTAGTCAAACCCACTTGACAACTCCTTCTCAAATATATTCAACACTTGTTTTTTGTCACGTTCAATTTGTTCAACCAACTTATCCATTGAATCAAATTTCCGATTTTCTCTGATAAATCGAATCGGGTAAATTGTAATCTCTCTATCATAGATATCGCGGTCAAATTCAAAAATATTGGCTTCCACAGAAATGCAATCTTCCGGATTTAGATAATTTTGGCCAATAAACATCATTCCGTAAAGAATGTCACCTTCAACCTCAGCTCTACATGCGTAGACACCCTCGCCAGGGAGAAGCTTGCGATTGGAATATGAGACATTAGCTGTGGGATAGCCAAGCCTGCGCCCCATGCCAATACCGCGCTCAACAGTCCCGTAAATTGCGTAATAGTGCCCGAGCAGGTTCAACGCTTCAGGGTATCGACCTTCAATGATTGCTTTTCTAATACGTGATGATGATACCGGCTTTTCGTTTACCATAACGGGATCGACAACTTCAACTTCAAACCCCATCTCAACGCCCATTGCTTTCAAAGCTGGAATATCGCCCTGACGGTCACGGCCAAAAGCGTGGTCGTAACCTACAATCAATTTCCTGATACCGACTCTTTCGACTAATATTCTTTTAACGAACCTCTCAGCCTGTGTATTCATAAGATCTTTATTGAAATCAAGAATTAGTACTTTCCCGTCAAAATAATCAGGAATAAACTTGCCCTTCTCCTCTATCGTGGTAAGTAACAGTGGAATACTATCTGGGGTTACGAGCATTCGAGGATGAGGGTGGAAAGTAATAAGAACAGGGTCCGTACCATTTTCTTCACTTTGCCCCCGAACGCGTCGAAATATTTCCTGATGACCCAAATGTATACCATCGAAAGTACCTATCGTGGCTATGACCCTAGTATCCGGTCGATGGTCGTAGTTGTCAATACCTCTGATGAATGTAGTCGTCAATTGAGAACCCTGATGTAACTGAATAAATTATCACATTTAGCGCTTGCTAAATGAGTTGCAGCAACCCGGGCGTGTCCAACCGCAAGGACGCAGCCATCACTCCCTTTTAGAAATATCTCATCGCCCTCGACAAATGAACCCTCGAAGTTGAGCACACTATCTTTGCGAAGACCACTTCCATTCAGCACCTGCGGTCGAAAAGTATCAGAAACAGTAATAGCCCCAAATTCCAGCACTTGCCCAACATCCAAAAGATGTTCTTGTAATCTTTTGTTTTCATAAAGCTGTTGTACGTGTTCAAGGCTGACGGCATCATTAATGGAATGTTTACCTATTGACGTACGACGCAACGATGAAAGATAGGCACCACAACCAAGCTTCTCCCCTATATCATGGGCGATTGAACGAACGTAAGTTCCGGAACTGCAACGGATACGAATTCGGAGATATGGTTTATCGAAACCTATTAAAGTGATTTCCTTGATCTCAACTTCGCGAATAGGTAAATCCACCGATTCTCCCTTACGGGCTCGTTTGTACAAACGTTGACCATCAACATGAACTGCTGAGTAAATTGGTACACTTTGACGAATCCTGCCACGAAAAATCGCCAGCAGTTGATTAAGCTCTTCAGGACTCAGATCAGGGACATTAGATCCTGATTGATTATGATCAACTCCTTCTTCATCAAAAGTAACAGATGATTTCCCAAGAAATATCACGGCTTCATATTTTTTATCTGCACCAGTAAGGAACTGTACAATTTTTGTAGCGTTACCAAGACAGAGCATTAACAGACCTTCGGCGTTTGGATCAAGCGTGCCGGTGTGGCCAATCCGTTTCTGACCAACAGTGCGACGAATTCTCTGAACCACGTCATGGCTGGTCATACCAGAAGGTTTATCTATCAGAAGGATGCCATTGTACTTGTGTTGAACAGCCGACATTTAAACCTCACCCAGTAGACGTAGAAGTTCTTTGCGAGCTGTCGCTAAATCTGTAGGAATTGTGCATCCAGAAGCATTGAAATGACCGCCACCACCAAACCGTGCAGCTATGTTGGCAACATTAATCCCATCGCGTGAACGTAACGAGACACGAGTATGACTGCTGTCCTGTTCTTTCAGTAGTGCACCCACAACTACACCTTTGGTATGCAGCGTAAAATCAACCAATCCGTCTGATTCTGTCATATCCGCACCCGTATCATTAAGCATAGAACGTGTTAGAGTGAGAAGACAGATTGTACCCTTTTGGTGAAATTCAATAGTGTTGAGCACTCTCGCTGTCAGTTTCATTGTAGTTATACTGAGATTGTAGTACACATTATCGTATACAATCTTTGGTTCAGCACCCGCTTTGATTAACTCACCTGCAATTTGCATCGTGCGAGGTAAAGTTGACTGATAGCGGAAGCGTCCGGTATCTGTCAAGATAGCTGTATACAACTGTGTAGCTACGCTTTTATTTATCTCGAAACCAACTGCTAAAAAGTACTCATAGATCATCTCCCCCGCCGAGGAACTTTCCGGGACGTTCCAGTTTATCATTCCGAAATCGCCGGAATCACGATGATGGTCGATACTAATAACATTTACACTATCTCTGATAAGAGATGAAGCCTGACCAATTCGCTCAACGTTGGGACAGTCAATTATAACAGCGGTATCGATATTGATATTTGCGGGTAGTGAATCAATGTGAATAATAGTCTCGACATCAGGTAGAAAATGATATTTTGATGGTATTTCAGCTTCTCGGACCAATACAACTTCCTTGTTCATAAACTTTAAGTACTCTGCAAATGCCAATTGGGTACCCAGAGCATCCCCGTCTGGATCAACATGGGATGCTACCAACACACGCCGACTGCGCTCAATAACCTGTTTGATCTCAGAGGCTGGGAGGGTAGAAAAAACTTGATGTATACTGTCAGTTTTCGTCATTATTGATGTTACTAAGTAATTTCTCAATGCGTATGCCTTCTTCAACTGACGGATCGAATTTGAACCTCAGTTCCGGAATATGTCTAATACGCAGTTTTTTGCCAATCATCCGACGGATTCTTTTATTTTCCCGGATGAAATACTCCTGCACTTCACTTCTTTGGTTCTCCTGTCCCAAAACAGAGTAATATACCGTTGCCTGACGTAGGTCGTTCGTCATCCTCACACTGGTAAAAGTCACCATTGCAGAGATGTTTTCAGACAATTCTATCTCGAGCATGGTAGAGATATCTCTAAGGATTTGTTCGCCTAATCGAGTGGATCTATGGAATTGTCTCATTCTCAGTATAACTCCGTCTGGAATTCCACCAAAACGACTTCAGACATATTATCAATTCTATTCATCACTTTTGCGGCGACTTCATCCGCAAAGGCACTATTATTTGCTACGACAGCCGCTCCAAGCATTGCCTTTCCCAAAGAATCGTTCTCTGCAACCTCTGCAATTGAAACATTGAAAGTGTTACGAATTCTTGTAACCAGCGATTTAAGTATACGTCGCTTCTCCTTTAGAGATCGAACCATAGGCAAATCCAAACTGATTCTCAATACTACTATAACCAAACGACTCTATTCTGCCATATCTAAGGTTCGAGCTTCTTCTATTACTTCGAAAAACTCCAGCGTATCGCCAACTTTGATATCATGGTAGTTTTCAATACCAATCCCACACTCGAAGCCTTCTTTTACTTCTCGAGCATCATCTTTGAAACGCCTAAGAGAACTAAGTTGACCGGTGAAAATCACTTTACCATCACGGACCAAGCGACATTTGTCTTTGCGAGTCACCAGACCGTCTGTAACGTAGCAACCTGCTATTGTTCCAATTTTCGGAACCTTAAACAGATTACGTACATCGGCAGCACCTTTATATTTCTCCTTTAAAGTTGGAGATAGCATTCCTTCCAGGGCTTTTTTAATATCATGTTCTGCTTCATAGATGACATCATATCTGCGAACATCTACTTTTTCAGTTTTAGCTACCTGGCGGGCTCGGATATCCGGGGCCACTTGGAAACCAATAATGATAGCATCCGACGCTGCCGCTAAAAGAACATCAGATTCGGTGATGGCGCCAACATTACTATGGATAATATTGGTTTTAACCTCATCAGTAGCTATTTTCCCCAGCGTATCGGAAAGAACCTCCACAGAGCCGTCCACATCACCCTTAATAATCAACCGTAATTCCTTAATCTGACCTTCCTTGATACGATCGAATACCTTGTCAAGAGTTAGATGTCCCTGGGCACGCCGGGCATCCTGCTCCCGTTTAACATAGCTCCTTTTTATAGAGATTTCTTTAGCCTCCTGGGCACTGGCTACAACCATAAAACTATCGCCAGCTTGAGGAACTCCGTTAAGACCAGTTATCTGAGCTGGACACGACGGACCAATTGATTGAAGCATTTTATTGTGATCATTTGTAATCGTTCTAATGTAGCCAACGTATGTACCAGCCACAATAGAATCTCCAACACGGCAGGTTCCTTTTTGAATCAGCACAGTGGCAACTGTTCCTCTTCCCTTCTCTAACTTCGCATCCACTATTACACCTTGAGCCCGGATATCAGGATCGGCATTGAGATCCATCATTTCAGCCTGAAGCAGAATCATCTTGAGTAACTCATCGATACCTGTTCCAGCTTTGGCAGAAATTTCAACCATTATGGTCTTACCACCCCATGCTTCAGAAATAAGATTATAATTGGACAGTTGGGTTCGGACATGATCGGGATTGGCGGTTGGTTTATCAATTTTATTGATAGCCACAATAATTGGAACGTTAGCCGCGCGAGCGTGATCAATAGCCTCTATTGTTTGTGGTTGAACACCATCATCTGCTGCTACCACTAGGACGATGATATCTGTAATTTGTGTTCCTCGTGCACGCATAGCTGTAAAAGCCTCATGACCAGGCGTATCAAGAAAGGAAATCTTCCCATCAGCACACTCTATTTCATAGGCTCCAATATGCTGAGTTATTGCGCCAGCCTCACCTGCGACAACATTAGTATGTCGGATATAATCCAATAATGAAGTCTTCCCGTGATCAACATGCCCCATAATGGTAACCACCGGAGCACGCCGTTGC
>QNAG01000147.1 GCA_003641415.1 Candidatus Zixiibacteriota bacterium
CATCAGTATCCACACCCGGGTTGTCATAGACCCATGAAGCCCATCGTGAATTCATGGCCAAATTATCAAAATTGAGCGACTCATAATAATAGTCAGGATGGAGTGGGTCGAATAGTGTTTCAAAGTCATCAGGTTGTTGGTGGAAGTTATCGCCTCCCGTCCAGGCCAGGGACACCGGCAGTTTTTGACCTGGAGCTATATCAAAGGGACCAAACGATAGCATGTATCGACAATCGTATCCCTGGGCATATGTTTCCGCATCCTCCGGTGGTGGTCGCCAACCATCCCGATAATGATCAACGGCTGTGAAAAGGAGATCGTAATCGAATTCCTCATGCCGGAGCATGTAATACTTATTAAGATCACCTTCAGGAGTCCCCATACGCGAGCCGAAATCCCGATAAGGGTCATCATCTGTATCAAGCCGGCGTGGTCCGAAATCACGAGTTGCGTCACTATAGTTAATAATCCACCAATTGTAAGAATACTTGAGGTCTCGAGCTGGAGTACGGACCACTCGAACACCAACCGCACTCCTGACTGATTTCTCATTCCATATACCGTTCTCCGGGTCACCATCGTTGTCGGCATGGTAGGCGATATTGATTGTATCAACGAACCCACATCCCTCAGGAGCCGGATGAGTCGGGTAAAACCCGACAATGTCATCATTCCATCCATCAGGACCGTTTCGACTGGTGTGCCAGACATCGCCATCGACATAAATACCGATATATACGTTTTTTAAGTTTTTGTTGCCGATATTCTGTATTTTGTAATCGAACAAAATAAAGTCGTCAGCGTACGAAAAACTCCAGGCCATGGAACGTTGGTAAACTTTTATCCCCAGAGGGATATGAGGGCGGTTATCAGTATTATCAGATTGTACGAAAGAGGGATCAGCGAGGGTGTCCATGTATTCACAAATGATATCTTGTTCGGAACAGGCGTCTGGATCATAATAAGAACTGTTTCGGTCAATAGAAGCGTAAGAGAATCCACCCGGTGGAATAAATGGTTCTACTTCCGGCCAGAACTCAGTTGTTTGGTAGAAATCCTCATTTCCGACAGAGACAAGGGTGTCTCTGCCCACTACCGCCCCAATCCAAATCGCCGCTACCCACAGGTAGACAAGGTCACTGTTTTTAGGATAGACACAGGAGGAGATAGCCTCCCCTGTGAACGGGTCGGGATAACTCCCACCAAGAGTACCAAAGGTGCCGTTGTTGGCAAGAGCAAGCTGGATATTACCCCGGTTGTGAGTGGTGTAATTAACCTTGGGCATGGAGGCAGTTGTTTGAACTGGAATATTCCGTTGCTCAAATTCAATCTTAGGGTTGATACTTCGCGCCGAAGCCTGGGGAGAGGAAAAGAACAACATCAGGAGCAGCAATGCGTGTAGAATGTATCTCGGTTGTTTCAGAGTTTGCGTTCGGTCGTTCATATCTGCTTTTCGATTTTGTTCACAGGAGAGAATTATTATGGTAACAGGGAAGGCGTTTCCCGGGGTAACTTCGATCCGTATATAATTAGAGCTGAAGAACCCATAATTTTTACCTCTACATTATGACGGCAAATTTACCGATTTGTGTCTCCCCGCTTTCGGATTCCACAGTATAATAATACAAACCGGAGGATACCATCTGAGAATTACGAGTGATCAAATCCCATATCTCATGATTTGCTTCAGGATCGGAAGGATCTATATCATGATTAATTTCCCGCACAATGTCACCATCCAACGAGAAAATGCTTATAGTGCATTTCGCCGGGATATTAGCGAAGTGAATAACCCGAAGACGATCATCGGGACGATCAGTTTCTCCGCGCCCCTCAAATCCCATTGCCCGATAGGTAGCATCAATGCGGTACGGATTTGGATATACAATTACTTTGGGATTACCACTGGCTGTCAGCCCAGATGGCAGTTGTAAATAGATACTGTCAGCGCCAATTGTGACTGATGTCTCAAGCGCTCCAATATCAAATCCCGGGGAACCAAAATCAAAAGCAGTTACATTGACGAAGTATTCAACTGTCGGCTGAAGGTTTTCAATAATGAATTCGTATTCATAATATTTGAAATAACCGTCCTCTGTCAATTCCTCCGGTTGAGCTAATTCAGGCAATAATACTAGAGGACGAGGTTGATCAGAGTATATCTTGCGTATCCCATGTTCTGATCCCAGATCGGATACATTGTAGTCCTGTGGCGTAAAATAATAGTTGTCTCCTACAGGACTACTATATGGTCTTGCTCGACTATATAGTGCAGGATCAAGTCCGGGATCATTGAAATATGCTCGTAGGTCCTGAAGTTCAAGAGGTGCACCTATCTGCAACCAGTCATCGTTATTATATTGATATATGTTGTAGTCTTCGCGATCCCACGAGGTGACAACG
Source organism: Candidatus Zixiibacteriota bacterium (assembly GCA_003641415.1). Lineage (GTDB taxonomy): Bacteria > Zixibacteria > MSB-5A5 > GN15 > FEB-12 > B120-G9. The sequence goes on from QNAG01000147.1 coordinate 2,404, forward strand.
CTAAAACTAACTTTACTATCTTTTTCACGTCCGATATAGATACGATACCCCTCAAAATCCATCTCTCTAGTTAAAATATCGCGTGTTGTCTCAGAACGAAGGCCGTTGAAACGAATTCTTAACTTGCCTTCTTCAGAGCTAAGCCAGAACACCGGCGCTGGTGGTGGAGCAGCCCCACGGAAATCTGGGACACCGTCACCTTTATACCATTCCATATACAATTCCGTATCGAGTAATGTAGTATCGATTATTTCACAAGTACGGAACTCTCCAAAATAGCCGTCACCATCAGTATCAACCCCGGGGTTGTCATATATTTTTTCCGCCCATGATGAGTTGAGCGCAAGGTCGTCAAAATGCAAGCTGTCGTAGAATCTATCTGGGTGGTCTGGAAGGTTTTCCTCCAAATTGGCCGGATATGTATGTAATCCTTCACCCCCGAGATAAGCAAACGATATTGGCAATTTCTGCCCGGGATCAATAGTAAAAGGTCCAAAGGAAAGCAGATAGCGAGTATCAAGCCCCTTTGCCCATTCATCTATATAATCTTTTAGGGGTGGCATCCACAGTGGATCGTTATCATGAATAGTGGACACCTTGGCCTGATCATAATCAAATTCCTGGTTCCGCATGATGTAGTACTTGTTATGGTCTCCCTCCGGAGTTCCTAAACCTCCTGTTCTAAAATCACGAAAATCCTCCTCCCAACGCCCCACTCCACCTCTTTCGCGTGGTCCGAAATCAAGAGATGGATTACTGTTGCTTATCCACCAATTGAACGAAACCTCAAGTTTTTCAGCAGGAGTGCGGACAATACGCATAGCGGTGAGATCAGGTGAGGGATGTGCATCACTAAAATCTCCATCAGCATCAGCCGTCCAGGCAACATTAATAGTGTCAATAAATTCGCAGTCATGGAACATGTGTGGAAAAGTTTGGACAAAACCGGCAATATCATCGGTGTGTTCGCTACCATCTTGAAAACCAACATCGGCATCGACATAAAAACCTAAATAGACATTTTCGAGACGACTGACCCCGATATTCTTAATACGATAATCGAAGAGAACAAAATCCTCCGCATACGAATAGGACCACGCATATGAAGCTTCGGTAATCTCAACATACAACGGTTTATTTGTACCGGAAGGAGTAGTAGGATCAGTATTTTCAGTAAAAGTGTCAGTGTAAACACAGATATAATCCTCTTCGGAAACAGCTCCTTCGAAACGCGGACTGGTTGGGTCAAGAGTTGAGCGATAAATCATTTCGCCAAAAGGAGCTTCATCCGGCATGAACTCACGGACAAATGACCAGCCATCAGCTCCAACCGATACGATAGTGTCTCGCCCAACTACAGCGCCTACCCAGAAAGCGCCAGCGAACAGATGACTAATAGAGGAACCTTTTGGATATTCACAGGAAGGAACCTGCCCTCCAGTGAACCAATCGCCACCCCCAGCGATCGAAAAACCAGTGCCAAATGTTCCATTGTTCTGAATTCCCAAAACGATATTTCCCACCCTGTGAGCTGCCTGGCATGTAGCATGCTTAACGGTTGAGAACGAACGGTTTTGTTCCTTTGAAAAATCGGAATCAAACTCGGCCCGCCCTAAAGTGGATGAACATAGCAACAACCACACTAACAAACTGACTGTAAATATAACTAATGATCTCATGATTTGATATTTCCTTTTCTAACAGACTATTGACAAATGGATTTGGGTTGTGATTTTGAGGTTATCACTCCACAACGTGAAGTTGGAGAAGACTGTTTTATCGATGGATTGCAAAGATCAACAGACTTGAAATTATAATAACCTCTTAAACCCATCCGATCCATATCTTCATCGAAATAATTAACCCTGAATACTATCATACAAACCCGATTATTGCAAGGAATTTTGGGTAATATCTGTAAAGGAGGCGTTTTATCAATAGGTAAGAGGGGGATATTTTTTCGGCAATCTTCATATTGAAACAGGTTTGTAGGACATTACCCATTGTCAGAAAATAAACAATTTTCTGCTCCATAGTTCCAATTTTATGTCCAAACTATTTACCCCAAAGACTCTGATGTCGTTAATTATAAAATAGAAAAGGATATAAATTAGCTGATGTTATATGACTGGCCAGAATACTACGAAGTAGCTTTTTCCTTTCGGGACATTCCCCAGGAAACGAGTTTCATCCATAATTGCATAGAGCAGCTTTCCTCGATTCCGGTACAGCGAGTTCTTGAAATCGGTTGTGGTCCGGCATCTCACGCTGGCGAGTTTCAATCTCTTGGTTATCAATACTCCGGCTTTGACATTAATCCGAAGATGCTTGCTTATGCCCGAGAAAAATGGCAACACCTTGATCCTGTACCTGAAGTTTTTCAAGCCGACATGGTCTCGTTTAATTGTCCTTACCGGGTCGATTTTGCTTATATTTTGCTGGGGTCACTCTATTTGAGTTCAAAAGATGAAATGACCAGTCACTTTGATTCCGTAGCCCGTGCGCTCAATCCGGGTGGCTTATATTTCCTGGATTGGTGCATTCAGTTTACAAACCCACTTCATCTCAAACAGAACAACGCTTACGCGATTGAGAAAAATGGTATTGCGGTATTATCTGAATTTGATATTAAGCCAATTGATCGCGACCGCCATATGTATGAGGAATTTTGGACTGTCAATATCAATGATCACGGACAGCAACGAAGATTTGAGATGTTAGAGCTAAATAAAGCTATCCTTCCAAATGAATTCTTGGACTTTATCAATCAGAGAGAGGATTTTGAATTTGTCGGTTGGTGGAAAGACTGGGACCTCAATCAACCAATTGATAAGTACTCCGAGGTTATTCGCCCCTTAGTCATCGTGCGACGAGTTAACCCGGGTATTCAATAATTGTATCCGGTAGTATAGAACCAGATAACCAATCTGTGTAACTTTTTTCTTTTTCTGTTATCACCAATTACTTACACCATGCATGTTGGACTAAGTGTCTGCTATCAGGGGCAAGCAGGAGGTAGAGGACCACCCTGAAACAGATAGGATACCAAGAAGGTTACATCGGCTACACTGATAGTGCCCAAACCATCGACATTGGCTTCATCACCACAAGATGGCGCCACGCCTCCAGTAAACAAATAAGCCACCAGATAAGTCAAATCAGACACATTGACGTTATCACCAGGATCACTATCAACATTGCCTCGAATACCGGTGCAGCAGTCTATATAGGAAATCGTGGGCGAAACAATAGCTGGTTCATAGCTAAGCAGGCTGCCAGAAAATAACGGGCTATAGGTACTATAGCCTGACAGGTTTATTGTGGTTTGTTCTCCTGAGGAAATTGTGCCCGGGACAGTGAAGAGAAGTTTCACAATGGGGCCGTTACCCGGTTCGAGTTCAGGGGTGCTCTCATTAATTGAAGCTGTCAGTTCAATTGTGATCTGTTTTACGTACGGATCGGTATGAATTAGTGTTTTGTATCCAAAATAATCAGTTCGACATCCAATCGTAGAGAAAGAATCGTATTCCAACTCAAGAGCACCACTCCACTGGACGGGAATAATGAACTGGTTCACGGGAGTGTTGTTGTTGGCATAGATCGTTATTTCCAACGGAGTATTTGGAGCAGCGTTGGTATCGCTTCCTTTAAGAGTGTCAGCCAGTGCAATGATGTAGTTTTCTATCGTCCGCTCACGGTTTTCTTCTGCGGTCTCCACCATGAGAGAAACATCGTAAACTCCCCCACTGTCATAGACATGAACCGGCGACTGAACAAAGGCCGAATCTCCATCACCTAATGACCAATTCCACGCTATAACATCAAGATATGACTCGCCGGTGAATTGTACCTCTAGAGGTACCTCACCATAGGTAGTATCTGCCCAAAAAACGACACCCAACGGGTCAATCCCATCGAGAACAGTAACACTGGTATTGTCCGGATCGAGCCAGTCTTTAAGCCGTGACGAGGAAGTAGCGCCGTAATCCCACGACTTGGCAAATTTACCGTAATAATCCGGTGAATATGGCTGCTCGCACGAAGCGGTGCCACCATGAAGCTGACCGGTGACACGGTGATTATGGTCAAAAAGCGGAGAACCGGAAGAACCCGGCTCGGTGGTGCCATCATCCCAGGCGCCCACTTTCCAGTGACTGCCGCCGGAAGAGCCGCCGTAGTTGGCGCTAATCGATGGATCATTATCGAATGATATTTTTTTTATGTCGCCCGAGGGATGGTGGATTCCTACTGACCATTCCGAAGGCTCATCCACTCTCGACCAGCCGGCATAGTACACGCTGTAGCTATCCGGGGGTACCTCAGCCAACTCCAGCAGGCCAAAATCAGAATATGAGTTAGATGCTCGTC
>QNAG01000148.1 GCA_003641415.1 Candidatus Zixiibacteriota bacterium
AACAATCATCCCTTCAGACCGAACACAAAGCTTCCAGGTCCGCTTTGAATCTTCCAGACCAACAAATACTGACTTGCCCTCAACAACAAAATCCTGCATCTTTCTCATGAGGCTACCTCCTTAATTTGTGGCGCTCTGCAACCACGTTTTTGGTTCATTTAATAAAGAACTAGGTAGCCTCATCTTTCTACAACTCTTTTTCATTATTCCATAGTAACTACGTGAGAGGAGATTGAAATCCCGCGTAGTGGGCGGCTTTACGTCGCCCGTTCTCAAAATCGCACTACGTGAGAGGAGATTGAAATCCCGCGTAGTGGGCGGCTTTACGTCGCCCGTTCTCAAAATCGCACTCCAATAATCTTGCACTAAGGATACTTATTCAACAAGCCTCTCCGCTAAACTTGTCCATGCCAGATTCGAAAGGTTTTCATGCTTTATAAATTATCCCTCAGTCGTTATAATTACATTAGATGACTCATGGAGGATGCTTATGTTTGTTGGTCTCTTACTGCTAATTTTAGGATTGTTGATGTTTCTTGATCGGCTGGGCTACATACCCGGTGATTGGTGGGACTACTTCTTGCCTTTAGCCATTATGGCTCTGGGTATATCGATGGTTCTCCAGCGTCGAAGTGACAGTAAAAATGGAAAATAAAAAGCTACTATATTTCGATCCTTCCGGTACCGGGAACTCTGTGTTCCTTGGTCCTACAGAGGCTTCCCTGATGGAGATTGCCTGGGACAAAAGAGAGGTTACTGTCAAGACAGCGCTGTTTTTCCTTGGAGATGATTCTCCTCGAGCCTACACAACTATAATGACAATCCTTAACAAGTTGGTCACCAAAGGACTTCTGGCCAGACACAAATTGGGTCGCAGCTTTAGCTACCGACCAGTTATTGATCGTGACTCATTTCTAAAAGAGCAAATTAATATCGTTGTGGATTGTCTGAATCGTAACTTTCCAGATATGATGTAAACACAGCCTTACATATCAAGTGGCAGGCCGTTTGGCCTACTATCCTGCTGCCCACAAAGTGTTTGCGTCAGGTTACAAATAACCCGACCTACTGAGAGACTTTACGAAACTTGCTTTAACCCCGGCGTTCTTCCAGTTCTATCAATACACCGTTTGTACTGGAGGGATGAACAAAGGCAATACGGCTCCCCTCAGCCCCAATGCGCGGAGACTCATCAATAAGCCGCATGCCGGAACTTTTGAGTTCGGCAATCTTTTCATCAAGATTGTCCACATAGATACAGATATGGTGCAGCCCTTCCCCCTTCTTCCCGATGAACTTTGCTATCGGGCTGTCATCAGAAGTAGGAGCTACAAGTTCAATGTTTCCCCCGCAACTGCTACTATCTTCCGTTTCAACCGAGAAGATCGCCACTTTGACCTTCTGGTCGGAGACTTCGGAAACTTGTGGTTTTGAATCGCCGGTCAACATACTATAGCGGTTGATAGCTTCTTCGATATCCGCTACAGCGATACCTACATGAGAAATGAGATTACGATGAGACACGTTGCAGTTTAATTCTCCTCTTCGGCTGCAGCTTCAGCCTCCATGATAATTTGCTCGTACTCTTCCTGATGATAGAGTGTTGTAATGGTTGGTTTCATCCATCGGCCATTCTTCTTATAAATCGATAATTTGTCCGGCATCCGGCTCTGGCCACCAGCGGCGCTGTTGAATACATACTCAACATTAACATGAGCTGAATCATCTCCAAAGTACTCTATCTCATGAACATCAAGATGAATTATTGAATCCATGTGAATCCATTTGACATCTCCTCGCTCAAGATAATCATCATAGGTGTTCTCGTCGGTAAAGTACTCAAACTCAAGTTCGTAAAGGCCGCTTTTGTCTTCGTAAGACAAACGGATCAGGGCGTCATTAAGCATGTTTGCAATCTGTGCATTTTCTGATAAAAGTGAGTCTTCTGTGACAGCTCCTGTTGTATCTCCATCGGTCTTCTTATCTGCTGAGCAGCCAAAAAGGAACAGACCAACAACACAGAGAATAAAAAATAACCTAACCTTGGTCGACATACTCTCCCCAAACTTTTCTAAAGACATCAGATATTTCTCCCACAGTAGCATATTGTTCAACAGCTTCGAGTACCGGAGCAACTACATTTTCATTCTTATCGGCAGCATCGGCAATGTTCTCCAAGCGCTTATCGACCGCCCCCTGATCACGTGTGCGGCGCAACTCGATAAGAGCCTGTACTTGGCGTTGCTCCAATTGAGGGTCTACTTTGAGAATGCTCGGTATCTCAACGTTCTCAGAAACAAACTTGTTTACACCTATAACCACAGTTTCGTTAGCCTCGATTCGTTTTTGATATTCATAAGCCGAACTGGCTATTTCGTTGCGGAAGTACCCGCTTTCGATACAACTGACTGATCCGCCTCGGCGATCAATCTCGTCCATTAGCGCCTGTGTCTTTCGCTGGAGTTCGGCCGTGAGGTACTCCACGTAGTATGATCCGGCCAGAGGATCAACTGTATAGGTAACACCCGATTCATGAGCCAGCAATTGTTGGGTTCGTAAAGCGATTTCCGCGGAATGTTCGGTCGGCAGACCCAGGGCCTCATCGTACGAGTTGGTATGCAGCGACTGTGTGCCTCCCAGAACAGCCGCCAGCGCCTGCATGGAAGTGCGCACGATATTGTTTTCAGGTTGCTGGGCAGTCAAAGTCGACCCACCGGTTTGAGTGTGAAAACGCAACAACATTGACTTTTCGCTTTGTGCCCCAAATTTCTCCTTTATAATTTCAGCCCAGATCGTTCGCGCTGCACGAAATTTGGCAACTTCCTCAAACAGATCATTGTGCGCCGCAAAGAAAAACGACAGGCGGGGAGCAAACTTATCTATGTCCAACCCTGCCGCCAGTGCTGCCTTGACATAGGCGATTGCATTGGAAAGCGTAAAGGCCACTTCCTGAACCGCTGTCGCGCCCGCCTCACGAATATGATAACCGGAAATTGAGATTGTATTGTATCGTGGCAAATGCTGACCAGCGTATTCAAAAATATCGGTGATAATCTTCATCGACGGACCAGGTGGAAGGATATAGGTCCCGCGCGCTATGAACTCCTTGAGAACATCGTTTTGAATCGTTCCCATAAGTTTTTCAGGAGCCACGCCCTGTTTCTTCCCAACCGCAATATACATTGCCAGCAAAATGACTGCGGTCGAATTGATTGTCATCGAAGTGGAAACCCTGTCCAACGGGATACCATCGAACAGCGTTTCCATGTCCTTAAGCGAGTCAATGGCCACGCCGGTACGACCCACTTCCCCCGCCGCCATTTTGTGATCCGAATCATATCCAATTTGTGTTGCCAGATCAAACGCCACCGACAGGCCAGTCTGACCCTTGTTAAGTAGATACTTAAAGCGTTGGTTGGTCTCAGTTGCAGTACCGAATCCGGCGTATTGACGCATAGTCCAGAGACGTCCCCTGTACATATTCGGATAGACACCGCGCGTATAGGGATACTCCCCGGCGCGCTGTGGCGCTGGTGGTTCCGATGCGATATCATCGCCCGTAACAGTGACAGGAATTTTTATGTCTGAGGTTGTTTTCCTGTTATCGTCGGTCACCTATTCAAACTCCAGTAGTGAATCACCTTTTTCCACAGTACCGCCGCTCTCAATGTGCACAGTCTTTACGGTACCTTCACCCTGAGCCTTGATGATGTTCTCCATCTTCATCGCTTCCAGTACAACCAACGGCTGCCCTTTCGTGACCACATCACCCGGTTGAACCTTTACGTCAAGAACGAGTCCGGGCATAGCTGCTTTGAGGACTTTAGCGACCGAAGACCCTGATGACATACCTGCTGTTTTTCGCAGTTGTGCCAGATTGTAGTCCTCGATTGAGACCGGAATCTCCATCCCTTTCATGAAGACAGTGCGGGAGGTGTCGTAACCATTGGAGCGAACATCAACCTCGTGGGACTCGCCGTCGATGAGAATCAAAGCCCGGCTCTCGCCTAAAAGGTTGGTGACTGCTTCAATCCTGCGGCCATTACACGACAGTAAGTATTTCTCGGAGCGGTACTCGATTTCGATATCGAAATCCTTGCCGTCGACATTGACCATATAACGACGCATCAGCGGCTTCCTCCGAAATGACTGAGGTTACGGCGGTAAACAGCAGTCCAGTTCGACTGTCTTCGTTTGTTGCCGGAATTCACGGCAATCTTGCGCTCCCGGATAAACGTCTCAAGCGCCGCAGCAATAGCTGCTTTCTCACGCAGGTTGTCATCAAGCTGTGTATAGTTGTTATCGGGATACTCCTCCTGAAGAAACTTAGTAGAGATGTCCCCGGAAACGAACTTTGGATTGTCCATCACGACCCTATGAAACCCGATTGTCGTCTTGACTCCGGAAATACGGTACTCCTCGAGAGCGCGTTTGGTACGGGCGATGGCTTCCTCGCGGTTCTGTCCCCAGACAATCATTTTGGCAATCATAGGGTCATAGTAGATAGGAATGTCATTGAAAATGACGACGCCCGAATCCACGCGCACCCCGGGACCGGAGGGTAAGCGGTAGTTTTTCAAAGTGCCGGTGCTGGGCATAAAGCCCTCTTCCGGATTCTCGGCGTAAATGCGGCACTCGATGGCGTGACCATTTAAGGAAATGTCGCTTTGGGTCAAGCGCAATTTGCGTCCTTCTGCAACGGCAATCTGTTCCTTGACAAGGTCAAGGCCGGTGACCATCTCCGTGACCGGGTGCTCGACTTGCAGGCGGGTGTTGACCTCCAGAAAATAGAACGACATGTCTTCATCGACCAGAAACTCAACTGTGCCTGCTCCGACATAGCCGCTTTCCAAAGCAATACTAACTGCGGCTGATCCCATCTTCTCGCGAAGCTCAGGTGTCATCAATGGCGAGGGCGACTCCTCGATAACTTTCTGGTGTCGCCGCTGGATAGAGCATTCGCGCTCGCAGAGGTGAATGGCGTTGCCGTGTTGATCGCAGAGAATCTGAATCTCGATATGGCGTGGTCGGGCAAGGTACTTTTCCATATAAACTCGTCCGTCACCAAAAGCAGACTTGGCCTCTCGTGCGGCCGTTTCCAAAGCTTCATCGAGCAACTCCTGTGACTCAACGACACGCATCCCTTTGCCACCGCCACCGGCTGCTGCCTTGACCAGAACCGGATAACCGACTTCTTCGGCTAACCTGTGAGTATCTGCCCACCCCTGCCCATCCAGTTGCGCTCCGGGTGTAATTGGCAAATCGGCTTTCTGTGCCATTTTACGAGCTACCAATTTATCGCCTAACGAGCGAATCGTCTCTGGTTTTGGTCCAATGAATATCAGGCCTTCATCGATGCAGCGTTGGGCGAAATCGGCGTTCTCGGCGAGGAAACCATAACCGGGATGGATAGCGTCCGCGCCGCAACGTTTGGCGACATCAATAATCTTGTCGTGCACCAGGTAGCTCTCATTTGATGGCGCTGGTCCGATGTTGTACGCCTCGTCAGCCATGCGGACATGGTAGGCGGTCTGATCACAATCGGAGAAAACGGCAACCGAGGTAATGTCCAAATCACGACAAGCCCGCATAACGCGGACAGCTATTTCGCCACGATTGGCGATGAGGATTTTGTTTATCTTTTGGGTCATAGTATATTAGTCTTCGATAAAGTAATCACTGTCAATTCTCTTGATCTCGTAAGTTGATACAGTAGACACTCCAAGGTTGTGGTCAATCATGAGTTCTGCGAGCATTTCACCATCTATCAGTACGATCTTCTTTTCAATCATTGTTACGAAATCAAGTGCTTCCTTGGAAAACGATGACGTTGTAATGAAAACACCCTTGGATGCATGGTGCATATCAAGGCTGCCGGCAAATTTCTGCACTTCAGGCCGACCGACCGAGTTACTGTCCTTCCATCGCTTGGCTTGTATGTAGATAACCTCGAGACCTAGCCGATCATCTTTTATCACTCCATCAATACCGCCGTCACCACTTCGTCCGACAGCTCTGCCTGCGTCCTTTCTTGACCCACCGTAGCCCATCTTTACGAGCAGGTCAACGACTAATCTCTCGAAGAAATCAGGAGTCTCCTCTTTGATCCTATCCAGCAAGTCGATCTTCAATTGACTACGAAATTCGGCGCAGCCTTCTTCGAGTGACTCCTCAGGTGTCTTGTCCTCGGACGTTAGCTCGTTTGCTTCTACAGTCACTGCGGAAGGCGTGCGACTCTGAAACGCCATAAATTCGGGAAACTCCAGTAGGTACTTTTTGCTTATGGAAATAGGATTGCGTTTGAGAACGTCTATACCGCGTTGCGTTATCTCCATCATACCCCGGTCAGGTATCATTAACAAGCCAGCCTTGTTTAGATACGTACGCGCCCAGCCAACACGATTCTGAAACCTGGATTGGCGACCGCTGGGTAACATGTCCCGATATTCTTCCTCGGAAAGTCCAAACTCTTGACGAAGATATTCGATCGCCTCGGACAGAGTATGTTTGCTTCGGTCACTTGCGAGCTTCAACAATGGAAGCATTAGTTCATCGTATTTCGGTATACTCATAACTACAGCGGGATATTCCCGTGCTTTTTGGGTGGATTGGTGTCTTTCTTCGTTTCCAACATCTCAAACGCCCGGATTAAACGCGGGCGGGTCGTTTTCGGTTCGATGACATCATCGACATACCCTCGCGCTGCCGCAGAGTATGGATTGGCAAACTTCTCACGGTAATCATCGGTCAGACGTTTCAGTT
>QNAG01000149.1 GCA_003641415.1 Candidatus Zixiibacteriota bacterium
AAAACAGTGATGAAATCGTTCAGTCGCTGTTACATACGGCCCTGGTCAGGGGCGCGACCGATAATGTCACCATTATTTGTGTGCAGGATGGTGGTGATGAAGTAGATGACGTGTTTGATGATGAAGCCACTGTTGTGCAGCGGCCATTTTCCCAGGAAATGACGTAACTAACCAAAACACGCCCAAACCACTAGTGTATATCTAAGTTTGTCACCTCCCGCGTTGACTAAATTCAAAATTGGGCACTTCGTCTATACTAATTAAAAGAAGTTGAAACCAGTGCAGTTTGTATCGGGATTCTTGGATAGCTGGTTTGGCGCGGGTATCGGAGGAGAAAAAATATGGCACTCGATTTAGCTGTTCAAAACCTGTTACGTACCAACGAGCTAAAGCAAATTAATTTTACGATGGCAGGTATACGTGTATCTGGTCACGGATATTGGCAATTATCAAATTGCTTTTCTGATCACCCAATTCGTCATCGAATCCGAATCACCGTTCGCGCAAATCTGGTTGGGCCGCGTGCACAGGCAGTTTACGCGCCGGATATCGACAAGATTCATCTACGTTCTCTTACTGTCTTAAATACGCTTGCTGGAAGAGCAGCGGTCGTCCATGAATGTACTCATGCACAATTGGATCTTAGAGCAGTTCACACACCCATTCGTGCCGAAGAAGGCGCGGCATTTATAGCAGAAGCATGGTACTACCTCGCCTGCGGTCAGGCCGCAGCTTTAGGCGCTTCTGATATCCCAGCAGATATTGCAAATATAGCTACTGATCTTCGTAACCGCAGTTCACAAAATACAGGAAGGCCAGCAGCACTCACAGCGACTCAAATCAACCTGGCACGAGCAGTCATGCGGGGGTTTGGCTACCAGAATGGGCATTACCAGTCGGATGGTATACGCGGCCACCGCTATCGAGGTCGCTAATATGGACATACCCTGCACTGGTTTAGGAGCCTCTTTTCAAGGCCGACGAGTCGCTGCATCAAACGAATGAAGAAGGCCACCTCGCGCTCTATAGTTCGTCATTACCCAATGATGGAACCGTCTTCTATACTCACGACGTTGAAATGCAACTAGACAAAATGATGGCACCAATTGCAGGTTTACCACACTAGTTTATTATTGGACAACATATGACTCATCGACATGAATACGCTACTTATAGACGCGGAAATGCTGTTATTTCACTTCGCGATCAAGGAAGAATGCCTCAAGGATTCCGGCTTGAGGCTGTCAGGGAGAGAATAATAGAGACTTTGAATATCATTCCCGAATCGCATATTAATTTATTTGGAACTGGGGGAAACATCAGAGTCGGGTCAATGCCCCCAACAGGAGGAGGACATAACCCAACCATTCCCCATATTAGACTAAGTTATAACTGCTTTGATGGTGCGAGAGAGCATTCTTATAACAACGGTCGCCTTTCATATACGTTGCTGCACGAAATGGGACATATTGTCGACAAGTCAATACACCCCACCTGTATGGAGTTTCTTGCAAGCGAATTTCCCCTTGGTTGTTTAGCTATATTGAACAGATATCACGGGGGCGGAACCAGGGGTGTTTCTGAGCATTATGCTGATGTTTATGCGGACTATTTATACAATGAAATTGGTGGACTAAGTTACAATGTTCTTCGAACAGGAAGATCGGCTGACTGTAGCGATCTGAGCCGCCCCTGCACAGGATGTAACAGAATGGAAGCTCAGCTAAGTAGAGGTTTATCAAGTGGAGAGAGTTTGCCATCTGGAAGGAATCTAACCAGTTTACGGTACGACGCATTATTTCGAAGCCCTCCTTTTAGAGGCGTTCCAAGAACTGGAGGACATGCATCTTACATACCACCAACTTCTGATTCTCAAACCGATTATTTTGGCGTTGCCAGTCGTTGTGCATACAAAATACCCCAGTCTGGACCAACGAGACTGACATAAATCGTTAATTATTGGGACAGCACCAAATGAAAAGCCTGGGTTTAAGCTCGTTTAAGCTCGGACAGCCACATTTAATCCTGATCCTACAACAATCAACAGCTTTTGCCATAGTAGCCAACTGACCACTTGTCTAAACTGGATACATGCCAGAACCCAGATATCGCCAGGTCTCCATTGAAAACACACCGTATTACCACTGCATCTCCCGATGCGTACGGCGAGCCTTTTTGTGTGGCTCTGACCCGGTCACTGGCTTTAACTTCGAACACCGTCGCCAATGGACTGTCGATCACATCAAGTTGCTGAGTTGCCCAAAACCTTTGAGATTGATTTTAATAAAGATGGGCTTTAGGCCTTTAAACAGAATATGACATTAAGTTGTCTCAGCTACAGAATTATTGGAGCAGACATTCCAGTTTCAACTTCAATACGTCGCTGATAATCAGACATTATGTGTTCAAAATGTAATTTCATGCCCGGAATCATTTCAATTGCTTTTCCATAAAAACCACCCAATACTGGCACCCACGTCATTGCAGCTCCTGCTGCTGACAATGCAATAGATGAATTAGTTGGTATTCCTGCTCTCATACAGTTGCCATAGGTCGTCAACCCGGTATGAATTTGCGAGATAACATTTACAAAACTAACTGTGTTTCCGACCAGAGTTTGTGTTGCGGGAGCCAACCACAAAAACGGTTTGGCGTGGCCCCCCCATGTTTTTAACTCATTCATTGCTGTTCCAAATTGTGTACACGACTCAGCTGGTGTAGGCCATGCATTTTGACGACCAATCTCCACATAGGAAGACAGCAAAGACTGCTTCCTCAAACCAAAGTCACTTACACAATCTTTCAAATTAATCATTTTGTCATCAATAGAGCACATAAAGTTGACTATTGATGTAGGACCACGCACAAGCCCCCCCCCAAATGCTTTTTTTCCACCTCCATTGTATTGCGAACTGTCTTCGTCAACCCATCTGCCACTATTACTAACCAAGTGGACAAATGCTTCTTCAAGATCACTAACACCGAAGCCATAACCTGATCTTGCGGCATCGAGTAGCTGTAAAGACATAGAGGTTCTATGATCGTGATCAGAGACATCTGAAATATTATTTTTTGCAAGGTAATAAATCTCAAACGCCCGATTGACAAATTCAATACTTCGGTTGACAGGCCGCGCTCCTGGTGCTCCCCAGGAAACACTGACTTGGCTTGGTGATAATCGAGCTTGGAACCTACCGTTCCAGTAAACATTATGCCGATAATGGTTTGACATTCAATTCTCCTCTTTGTGTTCTCTACGGCAACATGCATAAAAAATTGCTCCCAGTACTCTTGCCCTCTTTATAATCAAATTGGGCATATCAGCAAGCCTCAATAATCTATATCAAATAATCTTGGGAAACTGTTTCTAAATATTGCATTACGAGCAATATTTCCATCAGATTATGTATCGATTATATAGCACTCATTGATTTTTGCTGTGAAGCCCTTCACATCTTAAACTGATTGTTTTAAAGGGAAAAAAGTGGCAAGTATAAGATCGCTTGTCCTTTTAGTTCTCAAGGATTCCGGGGCTTTGACTTAAACTTAGCCCACTTCAGAACATCTGGTGGCAGTTACCGTAATTGTACCCAAACAGACCTTGAACCCAATCTCGCGATAGACTTCGATGTCGATGCGAAAGCCCGCGACATGGGAGTCGAATCCCTCCAAAACATGGCAACAAAAAACTGAGACACCCACGTCAAAAGCAGTAGTACCTTGAGTAAAACCGCCCATTTCTTTCCGTCAATCACGGCTTACAGAAAGAATTGCACGACTCTCCCGAAAAGAAGCTAGCTGATCACCCGTCAAGTAAACCGGCTCACCCTCAAAATAACCGGACTCGGAAACTTCACCCTTCCGTATTGCCCTGTCTGAACCGGAGGAGCGATTGTAGCTATACCCACCGATGTCCATTTCCACCCCATCTTCGAAAGTTTGCCTGACGCGCATGACACCGTATTTATATTCACTGTTTGCTGATTCAGATATCTTGTAGAAATTGACCACATACAGATCACCGATTTCGGGGGACTCTACATAGCTATCCGTATTTGATTCTCTTTGCTCCCCACTGATACCGATCATCACAACTAATGCAGAAAACAGAATCAGACCGGCGAACATAGGAGCCGTATTTTTTCCGTTGAAAATTGCTTTTTTGATATCCCTTTTCAAAGGTTTTGGCAGTTCTTTTCCTACAAGCATCTTCTTACAGTGAGCACACTGCATTCCAGCCTCCCTTGAGGTTGGTATGAAAGGAATCCAGAAAATATGAAAGTATTTCAATAACCCGAAAGAGGAAAACTGCCTATTGCCACAGTCCGGACATTCGGCTCCCTGAACGTGATGTCCTTGTACGACTTTTGATTTTGTACCGAAAATAATCATTTCTTGTTCCTTCTTTTCGCCTGAATGGGACCAGATAAAATACCAATCACTGATTCCAAAACGCGTAGTTTTA
The DNA here is from genome assembly GCA_003641415.1 of Candidatus Zixiibacteriota bacterium. Taxonomy (GTDB): domain Bacteria; phylum Zixibacteria; class MSB-5A5; order GN15; family FEB-12; genus B120-G9. The sequence continues at coordinate 4,466 of QNAG01000149.1, forward strand.
GCTTAGTCCAGAATCACGCTATTTTCAGAAACTGTGAATTCCTTCACAGTTGTTTATTGAAAAAATAATTATCCTGATGCAGTCAATTTAGGGCAACTGAATATATCAAAAAGAAATTCAGCTGCTATATTTAATTGAAAGGACTACTAAAAACGAGGGCGACAATGAGCATTCACACACATATCCTGAACACTCGCAAATTGGTGGTGCTCGCAGCAGCACTACTTCTATCAACTATTAATGGGATTGCTCCAGCATTTGCTGATGATGTCGCGGGCTCCAGCGACCATCCAATGATTTCACGTTTTGAAGGTGCCAGAATTGCCAGGTATGTCCACCGGGACTTTGATGAAGTTAAGTTACCCGTCTCACCTCTTACCGGAGGTACCAAATTTGAAAATACTATGTTACTGGAAGGTGAATACACTGCAATCGGTTACACCAACCCTAACAATTCCAGTATCGCAGCGGTGTACAGATCTTATTCCAATGCCCTGGATAAAAACGGATTCGAAGAAATATTTAAGTGCAATGGTAGAGAAGATTGTGGACACTGGTTTTCATCTAGATTGCTCCACCTGCCTCAACTTGGCTCTATTTCTGATACGGATGCGGAAGAACATTCCACGTCCCGCTATCTACTAACGAAATTGCCAAGTCCCGATGGGGATGTATACGTAATGTTGTATGTATACAGCAATACATATCGCGCAACTCGTACCTGGTTAGTTGTCGTGAAATCCGAGTCTTTGCAAGGTGACCTTATAGCGGTAGATACTGATGCTGAAGCTATGGCCAAGGGCATCAACGAAGAGGGCAGAATAGCTTTGTATGGCATCTTGTTCGATGTGAACAAATCAACAATAAAGCTTGAGTCAAAGCCCACTTTAGAACAAATCTCAAACCTGCTAAATGGCAATCCTGACCTAAAACTCGTAGTTGTCGGGCATACCGACAACCAGGGAGAGCTTGCCTATAACATGGATCTCTCAACACGACGGGCAAAGTCCGTCGAAGCCACTCTGGTAAGCGACTTCGGTATTGCTAAAGATCGCTTGAGCGCCTGGGGTGTCGGCTACCTGTCACCGGTTGCATCAAATAGAAATGAAGCAGGGCGAACAAAAAACAGGCGAGTCGAATTAGTTGAAGAATAAGGGCTTCTAAAACCATCTCTTCAAGGAACTCACAATGGAAAATAAATTCAAGTTATCAAGTTTCAATTTGAAATACTCCGGGGTCGTTGCACTCATCTATTTGATTCCTTTTTTCTTCTTTTCCGACAAGACTGCATACCAAATAGGGGCGCTTGCCGGAAAACTGCTTGTCCTCCTGTTTCTCCCGGCTTTATTTGCCTGGATAGTCTGGCGTTTGGCCGGAAAGAGAGAAAAGGCTGCTAGCGTAACGTTTAACGTAGTTATGAGCCTGATGTTGTTTGGGCAAGTTTTTAACTTACTACAGCAGCCTGAAGCGGCAATGGAGGGTCAAGAACAGGAAGAGGTTTCCAGGGTTATGGGTGAGTACGGCAGTAACATGCAGGCAATCGTTGAGGACTGGCGGGCGGTCGCCAGCTCGCTTCAATCAGCCGGAGTTCTTGATTACTCCCTGTTAACCAATGATACAGAGTTTGATCGCCAGAGACGTATCTTAAGAGACTATATTGAAAAAACAATGACCTATGTTGATTCCTTTACCAATACGGTCCCATATATAGAAGCAAAACTGAGTGTATTGGGTGAGGGGAATTTAGCAGCGAAGGAAGCTGTTGATGGCTTCAGAAAGGGATATCTTCAACAAAAACCATTTTTTGATCCCCTCATGCAAGCCCATATTGACTACGCCAATAACCAGGTCGAGATATTGAATCTTCTTCAAAGAAATAAAAACGAGTGGGCCGATGAAAACGGTCAACTTGTGGTATATAACGACGAGCTATTGGACGAATTCAATAAGCTGGCTACAGCGATTGCTGACAACGAGAAAACAATTGGCACACTGGTAGTAAAACTACGTGAGTTGCCCTATCTTTAGCCAGTGTCTTTCTTTTTCTACACCGGCGCTCAGCGATGCTCTATGGCCGGTGAATAGTCATTCCTTTCGATACCGCAGCAGCGCTACCTGAGGTAACACTGGCAATCGAAAGCTTCTCCTTGACCGTATCAACCTTGAGACTGGCAAGCACTGTCATGCTCTCGTCGAGAACCTCCCCGGTGTCCGGATCACGGATAACCTCAACTTCACCCACGGTAAAAGTCTGACC
>QNAG01000150.1 GCA_003641415.1 Candidatus Zixiibacteriota bacterium
AAGAGAAAGCCTACTTCTCACCGGTGTCACAGGATGAGGCTTTCACTGTCTCCAATTTCTGCCGTTTGGAAAATGTACGTCCCACAAATCCGTCCATGGGAATTGAGCTTTTCCCGCGCGCATTCTATCGCACGGAGAAGAGCTATGAAGAACGATCGAGCGCGATTCATCCGGCAGCCGATCTCAATTGGGCAATCACTCCGGCAGTACGCTTTCAGTCCACGTTCAATCCCGATTTCTCGCAGGTAGAGGCAGACCCGTTTTCTATCAACCTGTCGAAATATGCTCTATATTTCGATGAGGAACGTCCGTTTTTCGTTGAGGGACAGGAGTACTTTGAACCCTCAGGCAGCGTCATGGCACGCCAGATGGAATTGTTTTACTCACGTCAGATCGGGAAGAAGCTGGACGACGGGTCGGAGGTTCCTCTGGACGCAGGGGTACGGATGATTGCGGAAAAAGGCAAGCTGGAGTTCAGCAGCCTCGCCTGTGCAACCGGTAAGAAAACCTACGAAGGGTGGTTCGGTCCCGCTGAGGAACGGTCGGCAGTTTACACAGTAGATCGATTGAACTATCAGCCCTTTTCACACACAACAATTGGTATAATGTACGCGGGTAAGTTCAATAGCGATTACAGGAATGATGTGTTTTCCATCGACGGCTCGACGAGCACAAGCAAATTCGAGTTTTCCTACCAACTTGCAAGCAGTTACTTTGATGGCACGTCAGACTGGGCGTTGAACTCATATCTTAACTGGAGCATTCAGCGAAAGCTCTTCTTCAACGCCAGTGCCAATGTGATCGGTGATGAGTTCAACGTTTCCGAAATCGGGTATGTACCCTGGGTCGGCTCTAGAAATTACTCCGTTTCCATGGCGCCTGCCATTTTTCCCAAAACGGGCATACTTAAATATGGAGCTGTCCGTATGAATGTTGGCTTCTCACGAGAGTACCTTGAAACGAACTATTCTCGCAACGTAACCCTTATGGTCGAGGCTGCCCCGAGAAATGGTTGGGGGTTGAGTGTAGAATATGGGACAGGTCGGGAGTATGAATTGGATAATGACTACAATCCCAAGTCCTTTTCATTACGGGTGTCAACTGACGTCTCACGTCGTTTCTGGATTTCAAGCTCTTACAATACCAGCTTCGGATATAACTACTTGCAACGCTATTTCGCCCGGAATGACTATATCAAAGTGTATGCTTCGTGGAGACAGTCCAAACGATTTTCCTCATTCCTGAGTTCCTCAACCTGGATCCAACGCAAGCCGGAAGGTGGTGTGGAAACAGTCACATACCGATTGCGCCAAGGTATCTACTATACAATCCGCCCGGGAATGATGTTAAAACTGTATGAGGAGACACCGTTCGAAGATGGAGTGGGAGTGCTATCATTCCGAGTCGGAGTATCTTTCTCGTACAACTTCTTTCCCAAGAGTTGGCTGTACATAGCCTACAATGATTATCAACTACGACGTGATGATACAAACTATCACCCGCTGGTACGAGTCTTCGCTGTGAAGATCAAACACCTGATCGCATGGTAGCACTTGGCGGGCCAATTTTATACTGTATGTCTATTTCCCCTTCGAAGTTTTGAGTCCCGACATAGCCAGCGCAATAAATATCAACAGCCCTCCAAGCGCACGATGGCGAACTATTGTTTCTCCTCCGAGTGTCCATGCGAACATAGCTGCAAAAGCCGGTTCCAGTGCAAAGATCAGTGAAACCTTCAGGGGGGATGTATATTTCTGAGCTACCGTTTGAATCACAAAAGCCGAAAGGGTCGGAAATAGAGCAAGAAATAATACTACCCAGCCCGCACTTGGAGATACTATCCCTAACGGGAGCCGAAAAATCAGACCAGTAACCAAACTCATCAGACCTACAAGAAGAAATTGCTGGCAGATTAGCACAAAAGGATCAGCGCCGGCTTTCATATATTTGTCGGTGTAGAGTAAGTGCAGGGCATAAGTCATAGCCGCTACCAACGTGAGTATATCTCCGACATTTACATCAACCAATCCACCTGTGAGTATCCACAACCCAATTAATGATATTCCGGAAGCAAGAACTTCCATCAAGGTTGGTTTACGCTTGAAAATTGTTCTCAGGAAAAGAGGGACAAAAGCTATGAACAGGCCAGTAATGAAACCGGAGTTGGAGGCGGTTGTATATTCGAGACCAATTGTTTGCGGGATATACAACAGCCATAAGATTACTGCCAGAAATGCCGCCCGACCAAGTCCGGCAAAGACTGGTCTCCCTGTCACGAGCAGGTAGATAAGAAGACCTATCCCTGCCAATAGAAAGCGATAGGCTACCAGGATGACCGGATCAATATTATCCAGCGCTCCCTTAACCAAGAAAAAAGTCGCGCCCCAGATAGCTGCACAATAGAATAGACCTACATCTGCCAAGAGCATCCTGGATTTTGAAAGCATTGCAGGCATAAGTGGGTTCAGTCAGTCAGTTTAAGTCTGCTTTTTCAACAAGCTATGAGTGTATATATATTGTCTACTCGATCTAAAGAACCAATCTCATTCCTCGTGCTTGGCATTCTTGACATAGCGATCGAGCCAGTCGGTCATCTCATACAGCACGTGCATCACTGACTCTCGTGCCCGATAACCATGGCTTTCGTGAGGTAGCATTACCAGCCGCGCAGTAGCTCCCTGTCCTTTGAGTGCAGCATAGAATCTCTTACTCTGCAGTGGGTAGGTACCGCTGTTATTGTCGGCCTCGCCGTGGATTAGCAGAATTGGCTCATTGATCTTATCAGCGTGCATAAATGGCGACATTGCAAAATACACCTCTGGCGCTTCCCAGAAAGTCCGTTCCTCGGACTGGAATCCAAACGGTGTGAGACTGCGGTTATATGCGCCGCTTCGCGCAATGCCCAGTTTGAACAGATCACTATGAGCAAGCAGATTAGCGGCCATGAATGCTCCATACGAATGCCCGCCAATAGCAATCCTTTCAGGATCAGCCACCCCACGCCGGACAACTTCATCCACCGCAGCCTGGGCACTGGCCACTAATTGTTCAACATAGGTGTCGTTTGGTTCTTCATCCCCCTCGCCAACGATTGGCATGGTGGGATCATCAAGGACCGCATAACCGTGAACCAGAAATAACAGTGGTGAGTACCATCCTATTCGGATAAACCGATAAGGTGAGTCAGTCACTTGACCGGCAGCATCAGCGCTCTTGAATTCCTGAGGATAAGCCCACATCAGCATTGGCAGGGGACCATCATCAGTTGTATATCCAGCAGGCAGATAAAGTGTTGCTGTCATTTGTACACTATCTGCTCGTTGGTAGCGGATTAATTCCTTTTGAACATCTTTCAACTGCGGCGTAGGATGAGGTAAAAAAGTAATCTGTTTGAGATCGTCTTTCTTAAGATTGCGGAGGAAGTAGTTAGGTGGATCGGTAACAGATTCACGACGAGTCAGAAGGATACGTTTCTTCGGATCGACGAGACGGACCGGTCGCTCGAAATATGGCGCTTCAGAATGGAACAGCCGTTTGGATTCCAATGATTTCAGATTAAATTCATCAAGAAATGGTCTGTCCCCTTCGGGAGAAGCGCCAGCACCACTTAAAAAGAGCGTATTACCTTTGTCAGCCGTAAGAAGAACATAGGTACCTTTATCGGTTTGACGCATCAGCGGTTGACCCGGATCGTTGTAGCGATCTTCCCATGAGCGATCAATCAGCAGGCGGGGTTCCTTTTCCGGTGAACCCGGATATATATGCCAGACCTGAATCTGGCGCGTCTTCCACCACCACCCGGAGATAATCGCCAGTTTGTCGTTATACCATGAGATATCGGAGAACCTTATTGATAATGAAATCAGTGGTGTCGGTTCATTATCAAACGGTGCAGGAAACATAAACACCCGGTCACGTTCTTCAGCATCAATACCGGCATCACCGCCATCGAGGGCTTCTGTCCAGTAAAGGGTGGCATCGGTATCAGCACGCCATCCGATTGACCTACGCCCGGCTCGGACTGAACCAAAAGCTACAGGTATATTGTCAGCTAAAGGCAAATCGGCAATTTCATGAACGACCTCACCATCAAGATCCCAAACCTCTGTCTGTACAGGAAAACGATAGAGCGGCACGGTGTAGGAATATGGATGATGGAGAGTTTCTACCAATAGATACGATGCGTCCGGTGATGGTGATACGCTGCTTATGACATCCGGTTTACCTATAGGAGTGCTCTCGCCACGCAGAGTCACTTTCACAATTTGGCTGGTGGCATAGTAATCAAATACATTTTCATCATAAACATTTGTCAAAAGGTCCTGGTAAGTGCGGGCCGGGGCTTTGCGGCCGAGGTTTTCCTGGATCACCGGACCTGTGGGCACAGTCGGTTTAGCTGGAGGATCACCACGGTCGACCGGAATAGTGCGAGCGACAATCGTCTCGTTGTCAGATAGCCACTCGAACGGACTGCCATAGGCATCGTTGAGGTGGAAATCCCCAAGTCTTCTCGCAATGGCTGTTTCTATATCAGCCACCCAGAGCTCGATGCCGTCTGAACCGGTATGAGCAAAAGCAATGAGCTTGCCGTCAGGGGACCAGTCAATGTTGGTCAAGTGAGCTTTATCCGGCAGGCCGGCGAGGTTGCGCTCGGCGCCATCTGATATTTTTTTGATAACGATTTCTGTGTAATACCAGCCACGGCTCGGACCGTTAGTACGAGGATTGATGCGCAGTCCAGCCAGGCGCAGTTCTGGCTGGGAGATTTCTTCAATTGAAGGCAGCCCTGGGTATTTCAGCAACAACATCCACTCGTTGTCTGGTCCAATAGAGACACGGGGCGTGAAAGGAGCATCGATGAGTTCGGCTATGGCAGGCGGAGGCATCATATATTTCTGTTCCGGTTCCTGGGCAGTAGCTGCCAGCGCCAGGAAAAGAATCATAACAGAAAACAGGGCCGAGTATTTACGTAATTGGAATGGAATCAATGAACTCATTTTGGCTCTTTCTTTCGGAAGTTGCTTTATTATTTTTTTACAATATGGAACGAATCGCGATGTAGCAAGTCTTTTGACTCGATCCTTAAGACGACTAAGTTTTTATATAGCTATTGTTTCTGATCAGGCTTTCGTGGAGCCACCATGATAGATTTCTCACGCTCTACTATCACCAATCCCGGTTTAGCCTTGCGTGGTTTGCGAACGTATTTACGTAATGTATAGATAACCGGTACCATGTTATTATGGCGGGCTTTGCTAAACCAGGCGGCAATAGCAGCCGCTTCCTCTATCTCTATTTTCGATGGTTCAAACGATTTGTTCGGGTACTTGATAACTACGTGTGAGCCAGGACATTGCTGGGCATGCAGCCAGGTCTCGAATGGTTTGCCGTAGTCAAAAGTCGTACGGTCGTTATCGGTACCATCGCGACCCACAAAGATAGTCAGACCCGTCGACAACGTATATGCGCGAAAGGGCAGGTGTTGTACTATCCCCTCACGTTCAGTAACTCGGGGACGCAGTGCTGAAAGCTCAGCATCATATCGAGCTTCAGCAGCCTCGTAGTTGTTCTCCAACTCTGTATTCATTTCCTCAAGAGCCTTAAGTTCCTGACTACTGACCTCGCGGCGACGTTTTATTATATCAAGCCCCTCTCGTCCTTTGCGATATCGACGGAAATAATGTTCTACGTTTTCTACCGGTGTTAAGGCAGGGTCAAGAGCTATCACAATCGACGGTTGATTCTCGGTGTAGATGTCATCGACTTTGATAGAAGACATCCCTTTGCTGAGTTGTTTGAAATTGATTTGAAGAAGTTCACCCTGGCGCCGGTAATTATCAAAATCAGCGGCTTCGGCAATGTCGTCTTCGATTTTATCGAGTCTTTTCTTTAGCCGTTTGATAGCCCGAGTGACAGTTTGTATCGTAGTCTTGCGTTCGTCTACCTCTTCGGTCTGTGACTGACGCTTGGCGCACATGGATGCTACCGCTAATGACAACGATTTGAACTTCTCCGGTTGCTCCTCATGACTGGCCAGTTTGAAGGGATAGACCTCTATTCTCCCTCTTACATTATTAAGATACCCGTTGCCGGGCTGCTCAAACCGGGAGGACATATCTCTGATAGTAGCTGCCAGGGTGGAGATTTCATCCTCGGACAATCCCTCTCCGGGGACATCGGCTCGGTGTACAGCTTCAGCGGCAAGAGTTCGATTGAAGCCAAGAACATGTTTCTCAATAAGGAATTGCGGCGGAGTGTTAAGGTGGCTGTCGAACAGCGCCGACAATTCGTCTTTAGTCAAAATAAAAGGCGACAGTCCCTCATGGGGAATCGGGGGAGAATAACAAGAGCCAATTCCGTGAGATCGTTTGCGCAGACTGGCTGTTATATTAGAATCACTGTCCAGCAACCACAAATTACCATTAGGTCCAAGCGCCTCGCACACGAGTTGTGATTTATTGCTGCCTTTATCAAAAGTTATAGTGAAAATGCGATCCAATTCGGTTTGAACAACATCAGTGATTATGGCTTCATTCAAATCAAAAAAAGGCCAGGGTTTCTCGCGGGTTTCAATCTTTATTTTTGATGCGGGAACAAGGAAAACTCCAGCTCCATGAGGGTGGTACACAAACCCCAGGGACAGACGTCCTTTACTGGTCTTTATG
>QNAG01000151.1 GCA_003641415.1 Candidatus Zixiibacteriota bacterium
GACTTTCCTGATAGGCTATCTGTTCTTGGGTGGACCGGAACCATGCGATGTCCCTGAATGTATGTAGAAAGTTTGACTAAAAATAAGTGGAATAATAAACTGATTATAATAGAAAATGCGTCGTGTCTGTTTGGCGCGACGTGATCTTTAACCTAAAAATAGATGGAAAGGAGGACGCTCAAAAGAGGTATTATGGCACGCGCTCAAATGAATGAACGTTTGACTATGTCCTCTTACTCCGGTTCGAATTATCCGCGAGTTTGGTGGCTCTCACTTTCGGCTTGTTCTATGGAGATTCCCAATTGGGAAGGTGTGGACATATCGGACGGTCAGCATTCATTGCTAACTGTTAACGAAGTAATTAGGAGAAAACAATGAAACGCAATGCTTTTGTGTTTATTCTCACCGCGTTGATGGTGTTTTCGTTTGGGCTTGCCAATGCTCAGGATGTTCTGGACATCACTGGCCCCCCAACTGGTTCTTGGGATAGCGGTACTAAAGTGAGCACCGGTAAAGACATCTCATGGACTATACACATGACCGTGAATACTGATAAGATTTCCGGCCCGACAAACGCCTGGGAAATCTATATCTCAGATACTTACGGTAGTAGTGAAGCCTTGGATCCAGGACCGGGCTTCACCCCGGTTACCCGTACTGAAATTACAACACTTACAGCCCTTGGTCTCGATGGTGGGGAATTCCTTATGGAATTCAGCATCGACGGTTTTGGCGCTGACACAATCGGTTGGGGTGGCTACGCCATAATGGGTGGTATCCTTACTGGTACGGACGAAGATGTTTGGACACTCAACACCTCGCTGGACCCATCGCTTGATGGCTCGGGTCTGTATCTTTGCATCGACTCTTGCTTCTACCCTCCGGGTGGTACCTGGATGTGGTCCACTCCCAGTGGAAATGTCTATCCTTCATGGAATGGCCCATACTGCTACCTGATCGAGAATCAGCCGAACTTGCCTGCTGTGTTTGATAACTGCCCGACAGTCGAGCAGGTCTTTGATCACACTGCCACCGCTGTCATAGACTTTGATGGCGCGGACCCCGATCCGGACAAATGTGATCCTCCCGGCGACGGCTCTATCCATTTCAGCATGGTCTCCGGTATCGGCGACATTGACGCCGCTACTGGTGTCTGGTCCTATGCCCCGGGTCTTGCTGATGTAGGTACCGTGTTCCCAGTTGTCGTCCGTATTGATGACGCCTGTGGCGCCGGCACCGAATGTGCTTTCGATGTCAGCTTCACCAACAACGCCCCGACCATCGATTGTGGTGCGGGTGGTGTCGTTGGTAAGGGTAATCCTACTGAACTGACCGACATCGTTGGTGAAGATGTTGATGGCGATGCTCTCACGTATACGATTACCGGTGTTGCCCCGGCCACTCCGGTTGGCGATTATGGTATCGATCCTAACACTGGCGTACTCTTCTTCAACACTGACATGAATGATGTTGGCGTATGGACATTCACCGTTTGTGTAAGTGATACCAAAGCTGATGCTTGCTGTGACGTAGATATTGAAGTTCTCGCCACCGAGCCTTGGGAACTGCAGATCGAGAAGACCCATAACACCTACCAGGGTGTTCACGAGACTGTTGATGTTACAGTCAATAAGGGTTCCGAAGATATGTGGGGCTTTGACATTCTCATCGCCTACGACGCTTCGGCTCTTATCTTCCAGACTGCCATTGAAGGTACAATTTATGATTTGGGTTGGGAATATTTCACCTACCGTTACAACTACAACGGCAACTGCGGCACCCAGTGCCCGAGCGGTCTGTTGCGTGTAGTCGGTATGGCTGAAACCAACAATGGTCCTAACCATCCGGATCCAGGTTTCGGTCAAGTTACTGGACTGACCCTGTTCTCACTTGACTTCCTGGTAACTGATGACCGTACTTTCGAGTGCATGTATGTCCCGATCCGGTTCTACTGGATGGACTGCGGTGACAACACCATCTCGTATCACGAGCTGTCTGAGACTTCTCATCCGTACTCGCAGGTTCTTGGTGTCTCACGCTACGTCTATGACTACGATTATGGTGGTGAGATTACCGACCTGTACTATGGTTTCCCGACCTACTTTGGTGTCCAGGATGAGTGCCTTGTGGGCATGGAAGGTAAGGAAGAGCCGATTCAGTTTGTCGACTTCATGAACGGTGGAATCGACATCGTCTGCGCCGACTCGATTGACGGCCGTGGCGACCTCAACCTCAACGGTATTATGAATGAGATCTCTGACGCTGTGCTGTACACGAACTACTTCGTCTATGGCCTCGGTGTCTTTGAACACTATCAGGCCCAGGTTGCCGCTTCTGACGTTAATGCCGATGGTATTACCCTGTCAGTAGCCGACCTCGTATACTTGATTCGTGTCGTCGTTGGCGACGCTCTGCCGTACCCGAAAATCGCTCCGATCGATGCCAAGGTTTCGTTCGGCGATGCTATTGCTGTCGATAGCAAGATGGGTGCTGCTTATGTCGTGATCGAGGGCAATGTTGCCCCGACCCTGTTGGCTGACAACATGGAAATGCAGTATGCTTATGATGCTGCCCAGAATGTTACCCGCACTCTGGTCTTCTCCATGGAAGCCAACCAGACTTTCGAAGGTGAATTCCTGAATGCCAATGGCAATGTCATTAGCATCGAGATGGCTACCTACGAAGGTACCCCGGTCAAGGTAGACATGGTTCCGAGCAGCTTCTCGCTGAATCAGAACTACCCGAACCCGTTCAACCCAACAACCGTTGTCAGCTTCGATGTGCCGAAGGCTGTTGACTATACCTTGTCAGTGTATAATATCACTGGTCAGGAAGTCGCTGTCTACAGTGGTACTGCCGAAGCCGGCTTGGTTGAGATTGAAGTTGACGGCGCTGGCTGGTCCTCCGGTATCTACTTCTACAAGTTGAATGCCGGTGACTTCTCCGCTACCAAGAAGATGGTAATGGTGAAATAATCAGACCCTTCAGCGGTTTTGATTTTTCCCCGGAAAGGTTAACCCCTTTCCGGGGGACTAAATAGGAGAGAGAAACAGAGAAAAATTACTAACGAGTTAATTGAAGATGACAAGATAAACAGGTTGTGTGATTTAATGACCGTACCGTCTGCAATGTTCCGAGGGGTGATGATAAAGGAAGTGATCATCCTTTTTTTTATCTTGAGATTGTCGGTTTGGTCGATCAGAGCGTTGTGCAACATGTTGCAGGGTTGCAGGGAAATACAAATAAGGACTATGTACTTACTTTGGTCTTCAGAGATAACAGCTGTTGGATTGCCTTGGGGGATTTAGATAGCTCTACTGTTCAGGGATTGAAAGAGAAGTAGAAGAGTTTTTAAGTCTTGATACGACTTGCTGTTACAAGGACACACCGGAAGTGTCCAGGAGCCTTTTTAAAAATTGAAAGATGGTCAGGGAATGACCACTGGATTGATCGGATGAGCGTGGATTTGGTCTGCTAATTGCTCATAAGATGGTCGGTGTAAACTTTGAAGTGAATTGGTTTGCTTGGATTGATATGGTAAATGTGTTTTTAACAAAAAATAGCTGCCCGCAGGCAGTTCGAGTTAGCTCCGGCTCAACGATAGCAGGTATTATGAGCCTGTCCCACAAATCGGGCGTTGTTATTCCCGGCAGAATGTTGCCTGGAATTAACTGTCCTCAACCTCGCGTAGGCGGGCCTTGTGTCCGCCGATCTAATGGTGGGAGACAAGCCCCCACCCTACGCGGGAAGAGAAAGGTCGCGGCACTACCGCTGGGAGACAAGCTCCAACCCTGCGCGTGGCAGGAACGACCCCTTTTGGGACAAATTCTCATAGCCGCTTATGTTGTTGATTCGGATTCGGTTCAAACTGCTGCAAAATGCTGTGGTAATTCCGAGCAACAGACAAATCACGAATTTCAAAAAGAAAAAATAATAATTATCCTTAATAACTGAAGGAAGAAATACTGATGAAAACAGCAAGTATCTATGTTGCATTTTTTGTGTTGATAATGGGGTTAGCCTCTGTTTCAGAAGCGACTGTTCCCTGTGACAGCATTCAGAAGACGTCGTTGGATTCTTTCACTGTACTCGATGTTTCCGGCGGACCGGACTCAATAGTATATGTACCGCTCGAATTTAGCAACAGACGCAAGATCGCCGGTTTTCAGGTATATCTGGACATTGACACCACTTTGCTGCACCCGCTGATCCTTGGTATCGACACCCTCTGGGATTCTACCGGCACAGAGATCGTCGGGATCAACCGTTTCTACGAGTGGGAAGTAACCGGTCGTCTTGATACCACCAAGGTGTATCCAATGGTTGCTGAGGAGATTGATTATCCCTCGGATAATCCGGATCATTTAAGATTGAAGGTTCTGGGGCTTCCGACAAACTTCCTTGAACTTTGGGCGGGCGCAGATACCGGCAAGGGAACTATCCTGAATCTCCCTATGCATATTGATCCCAGCGCTGTGCAAAACGATTATATTGATATCAATTTTTATATGGAAGATATCGTAGACCCCGAGACATTCCCACCGGTAATCATAGGCTGCCAGCATAATAATTACACTGATACGCTTGGTATTTCGACTCCGCCGTATACATTCTGGGGACGGGTTATCGTAGATACTACGGCGACATCAGTTCCTACTATCAATTCCTTTATTGCCAGTCCCTCTACCATTACTCAGGGGGGTAGCTCAACTCTCTCGTGGGATGTGTCGGGCGCGGATGAGATAATTATTAATAATGGAGTCGGTACTGTCAGTGGTCCAACCGGTTCAACGTCGGTTAATCCAACGGTTACTACCACCTATATTCTTACCGCGTCAAATATCACGGGCCAGGTTTCAGCAGGGGCGACGGTGACGGTCAATATTCCGGGCGATAACACTGCTCCGGTAGTAGCTTCGATAGTCCCCAGTTCCTATACCATTACCGAAGGTGAAAATGTGTCGTTCACAGTATCGGCCTCGGATGTCGATGGTGATGATATTACTCTGAGAGCGCTCAGCCTTCCGACCAACGCCAGTTTTGGAATCGGTGGTGAAGTTACCGGTGTGGGTTCTGCCCAAGGTAATTTCAGTTTTACTCCAGCTCGTGGACAGGCAGGTGTTTATACTGTCCAATTCCAGGCGCAAGATAATATAGGCGCTTACTCCAGCGTTGTTACTGTGTCCATCACGGTAGAGGAAATCGAGTACGACATTTTATATACAACTTCCACTATTGATGGTAGTCCGGTCGGCGGACTCCCGGGCAGTGAAAGAGCCGTACTCTTTCCTATCGATTTGGTCACGGCTCAGACTGTTTATGGTGTGCAATTTGATTTCATATATGATGCTAACTACTTCGATGTAGACTCTGTGATAACTACTTTCCGAACTAATGGTTTTGTAGTGTATGACAATATCGGGTCCGGCCCGGGTAATATCCGGGTGGTAACTTTTGGGATGAATAATGAGCAAATTGTTCCCGGTCAAGATGACAGTACAGCAATTTTATACATGGCGATGTCGGTCGATTCCACCGCGCCTCCCGGGAATTATTCAATATATATTGAGGACGGTTGGGAATCAGTCAACCCCGATCCCAGTTATCCATCTTTGCCGCTGGTGACTGATATGGGTATAATTCAAGTTGACCAGCTTGGTGATGTCAACCTTGATCAGCATGTTGATGTTGCTGACGCGGTTAATATAGTGGCGCAAATCCTGGGCAATTTCTCCCTGAATGAACGTCAGTTTGAAGTGGCTGATGTTGTCACTAATGATGTAGTTGATGTCTTTGACCTGGTAGGGGTAGTTAACCTGATCTTTGGTGTTCCGATTTCACCGGCTCCTCTGCAGTACGCCGGATCAGAAATTGCCACTGTGGCGCTTCAATTCGAAGACCCACTGGCTGGAACTTCGGATGTCCTTACAATAAAATCTGAGCTTCCGGAGATTATAGCAGGGGTTGAGATGGATATAACATACGATCCGAGAACTATTCTTTTAGGTATTCCAGAGGTTACCAAAGATGCCGATGGATTAACTATGAGTTATAAAGACAACGGTATGGGCAGGATGAAAGTGCTCATGCATTGCACAAATCCGTTCGATGATGAAGCTATGATTCAAACGGGAGTAGCCGACCTTATTCGAATTCCCATCAGGGCACGCTCTCATGAAGTTGATGAAAACTCACAGGCATTTCTGACAAATGTACTTCTGTCGACCTCCACAGCATCAGCGGTACGAGTACAGGGATTTGGTCCTGCTCTACCGACAACTTTTACTCTTCGGCAGAACTATCCCAATCCATTCAACCCGACCACAACTATCGAGTTCTCTATTAATGGTGGGGAAAATGGTGGAATGCAGCGTGTTTCCCTGGATGTTTTCAACATTCTCGGTCAGCATGTTAAGTCTTTGATAGATAGAGAACTACCCGCCGGAAACCATGAGGTTATCTGGGATGCTTCCAACGACCGTGGAAGGCAGGTAGCTACTGGAATCTATCTGTACAAATTACAGATAGATAACAATCGACAAACAAAGAAAATGCTTTTCTTGAAATAGTGGACAGGGAGGAAGTCTGACGATATGGGTGTGAAAAAGATAGTGGTCGCAGTTGTGCTATTGCTGATAGTAATACCAGCAACAGCTAA
>QNAG01000152.1 GCA_003641415.1 Candidatus Zixiibacteriota bacterium
AGGTAATACATCGCTGAGTTTGATGTCTCCAGACATCACGCCGGTAGTTTCCCGAATCGCCTGTTCCAAAACAGGATCAGGGAAATTAACGATAGTATCGACAGACGTAGTATCCGACCCGATAACCAGCGTTGTCTGATCACAGTAGATCATATCGGCGACAATAATCGGATCACCAGCAGTATCGTACAGTGTCAGCGAATCTATTGTAATTATAGTCGAATCCGGTATGATTTCCGAACGTGGGCCAGTGAAGTAAATAGTAGCCAGCGTCGCATTACCTGACGAGTTGACCAATGGATTTGTAGTCCTGTTCGAAAAAGCCAACGCATAAAATGATGGATTATAAGATATTGTATCGAATAAAATCATGTCCGTTCCGGAGATATATGCCAGCTTGGTGCTGTCAGGATACAGATACCCATAATCCGAATAGAGTCGAAATGATATCTGGTTTAGAGCGTGAATACCATATACCTTCACTTGGAATTCTTCTTGCTGTCCGGGTTCTACCTGAAGATAACGCGGCGAAAGCTTGACAAGCGAAACTTTGGGCTGAAGGTCAATCGAAACAATGTTTTTAACATCAGGTTTTATTGCAACTGTTGTATCGCCTTCATAAATTACAGTCGTATCATCCAGGGCCTGCGCTTTGAAGGTAATGGCATCGCCAGCCGGAACAGAATCGATAGTCCCCTTCACAATGCCATTTTCGATATTCAATGGCCGAATTAATGAATCGAAACCTTCTCCTGAGATAATTACCCGAAACGAGTTAACCATTTCCATCAGTTCCGGAGATGATGCGATAGAGAGTTTCATAGCCAACTGATTCCCGGAAGACTTCGAATCAACTGGATTGTCGGTGCAACTGAGTATCGGTATTATCGCAATGCAAGCAGTTAGCACTATTACAGATAGCAATAGTGCCTTAATCTTATAGTTCATATAAACCCCCTAAAATGATGCTGTCAATCCTGCTGTTAGTTGAACACCGGACAGGTCATAATTGCCGCCATCGGCGCTTCCGGTGTACAATTTGCCGCCCAGGCTCAGTTTGGTCTGTTTGCCAAACTTGTAATCGAAGTTACTTCCAAACCCAAAAATAGAAGCGCCACCAAGGTTCATTTCGTTTTCTGAGATCAACCGTAGTTCTGCAAGAGGGATCACATGACAGCTTTCGCCAACTGCAAACGATGCGTTACCAGCCAGAAGAAACTCATTGCCGAAAAGTTGAAGCGAGCTGATAACTTCCTGGCTCCCGGAATTATACCACTTGTTATCGCCGCGCATGGCATAACGCAGCCTCAGGCTTGCTGATGAGCTACCCATCTTACGTAAAACACCAAGTCGTAAATCCAGCAAAGGACTTTGTTTGAAGACCTTGTTTCCTTCGATCTTGTCCTCAGTGAATAATGAATATATAACATCGACTGACACTACAGTCGGATCGGATATAATATCCACTCCGGCATTTGCGCTGATCATATCCCCCGGGTTGTAGTCTCCTGTACCTTCATACGGTTCATAGGTACCATTGAACTGGTACATAATACCACCGCCATACCTGGTATTTCCCGAAGCTTTAGCGGTAGCCAGCAGCATATTGAACCCAAATCCTCCACCAAGTCGTCGAACTGGAAAACTGAGATAATTCTCAGAAAGAACCGAAAGGATTTGCTTACCGGCTGGATTAAGACTCTTTTTGCCGGTAGGCAGATTCATCCCAACAGAAATCAACCACTGATCGTTGGCCAGGGACTGGTTGACCTGAAGTCGCATATCACCTAGACCAGAGAGAGAAATATCACCGTCATCATTGTCGACATTATTGGTTGCTCCAGCGAAGAAGAGATGCATCTCAAGGTTGTCTTTCAGTGGGAGAAAACCCGAAACAGGGAAACTCATCTGGTCAATTGTAGTAGCAGTATCACCGTTCTCAATTTTCCAATGACTGTAAGTAAACTTGAGTTGTCCTGCTGTGGGCTGTCCGTAACGAATCTGGCCAAACGCCGGTGAAACACCACCGATTGCGATCAGCAAACAGATAATATAAAGTAAAGCTTTATTGCGCATCGAGATTCCCCTCCACTATTACAGTTCCTGTACTACCTGTCTGCGGTTCCGAGTCGGTCACGGCATTGTAACTGGAGTTTCCAGTCAAACCCAGGTCTTCAGTTTGACCGACCATGAAATCAGCAGTTCCATCGTCTCCACTAATGCCGAAGTCATCACCACTTTCTAATGTAGTACTGGCAAACCAGTCAAAAGAGTCCCCATGAGTGCCGGCTTCGGCAGCGGCGGCTTCAGATTCGGACTGAGAGCCGGCTTCGGAAAAATCGGCATCGTACTCAAGAGCATTATCAAATTCCTGACTGGCTGCGGCGTGCATCCCATTTGCTTTGTATTCAAGACCTCGACTGTAAGCAAGAAGGGCAAGGTATGACTCGGTTGGAACCTCTTTTATAGCGTCTCTTTCTTCCTTTGTGAGAGTAATACCAAGTTGAGTGATAATGGAAAATACAAACTCTTTCTCCATTTGAAAGAGTTTTTTGAGCATACCCTCAGAGGCTTCACTGGCTAGAGATATACCAGTAGCGGTTTGTACAACGGAGCCATCAAGACGAAGGCCATCCTCTCCCAAGTTCAGGACAGATCCGGTAACCAGCTTGTTGGCTCCCAATAGCTTCCCCACGCGTGGAGCGGTTAAAGGATCCACATAACCGGAGGTACCCAGCTTTAATTCATCCATAATGACATTGATTTTCTGGCGTTCGATAACGGTCAGTGTTGCAACCTTAGCCAAATCGATAGAAACAAATTCAGCCAGTCCGCGCGCAAGGGGCGCTGTCTCACTCGAGAGCAAAGAGCCATCAAAATCCGATACAGCAATCGTGTGAGTGGGGATAGTATCGATATCGATAGAAGATTCATTTTCAATAGCTTGGGCTACCTCTCGCTCAATTCTTTTTCCCATTAGGTAATCGATATGCGCTCGGGTCATAGCGGCGGTCTTCCCTCGTGCATTCAAGCTAAGTGATGCTGCGTAAGCATCAAGAGCTTTGTCCCATAATTCCCGAGTCTCATACACCAGTCCCAGAAATAGATGAGTCCTGCTGTCCGGCATGATGTTATTGGCTTGTTTAAGCGCTTCTTCAGCCTGTATCAGCTCACCCATTTTGTAAAATGCAACACCCAATTCGCGCCAGGCGTACATACTGTTTGGGTGCTCAGAGATTTCATTATAGAAAGCTTCTACCGCTTGATTATATCTCTCGTTACCAAGATGCTTTCTGCCCTGGGCATAGAAGCTCTGCGAGCATCCCACTGCCAGAGTAACCAACAGCAGTAAGGTTATAAGTTTGACATACATTGATGCCTCCACTAAAGAAAAGTAAAGAATCTATTTAATTCCTATCAACCCTTGGCTAATGGTCGATATATATCCATCTTTCTCTTGGCTTCAACAAAGTCATTATCCAGATCATAAGCCTGTTTGAAATAATCGTAAGCCTTTTTATACTCGTATCGATCCATGTATTCAAGCCCCTTGGAATATAAAGTCACGGCATTGTCGGAATCGGTGCCAGCTTCTTGGATAAGTTTCTTTACGTCGTCGTTGAGAACCACGTTAAGTTTCCCGGAAAGTTCACCAACCATTTCCTTTACAGCCTTAGCAAACTCGGGCTTGCCTTCTTTGTCGATGCTTTCGATAATTTCCGATGTCTCAACATCGACCACCCGTACCAGCATAATAGAGTTCTTGTCATCAAGCTGCATAAGACTACCAAACACCATATACTGGGCGCCAATGATCTTCCCTACTCTGACAGCAGTTGAACGATCGACTGCACCGGATTTTTGGAGTTCAAGTTCCGTGAGTACGACATTTATCTTATCTCGTTCTATCACAGTGAAGGAGCTTATATTACGGAAATAATGCGCAAACAGCCCAGCCAGCCCTTTCCCCAATGGTCCCAGTTCTTCTTGGTACTTACCAACAGAGTTATTGTCGAACTCCATGAAGGCAATAGTCTTAACATCACTTCGAGTTTCCTGAGAACACAAAAAGCCATCGCTGCCATATTGCAGCTTGTTCCATGCATCTCGTAATTCCTGGGGCCACATTTCTCTTGGGAGACGGATTAAGCACGGGCCAATGTCGGATATTTTTTTCAAGTAATCCATTGATAGCTTCATGTAGTCTACACCCTTGGAATAAGTAAGAAGACTCATTACTTCATAAATAGCAATACTGTCAACAGAAAGAAGACCCTCTCTTTCAAGGAGATCCTGAGTTATCTTCAAACCGTCATTGATCTTTCCAACCGAATACAAATCCATCGCTTCAGATAGCGCAGTTGCTATCGTTTCTGACTCCTGCTGTGCCGGTTGTGCTGCCACTCCACTAGTTGATATAATCAAACATGCGACACACAAGAACGTAATCAGGCATCGTTCCTGTTTCATACTCTCTCCTTTAATTATGTGATGTTCATGAAACCACTATATTTTATAATACAATATCTATGAATTCCCTGAAAGCTCTAATTTTCAAATTCGTAAAAAACGTTAACGGTTTCATCTCCATTGACTTGGACTGTATCAGAATAAGTTTGGGATTCATGTCTTAATTCTACAATATGAGTTCCAGCTGAGACTTTAAAAGTATAAACCGTTATCTGGCTTTGTTTGACTCCATCAATGTAAACAGTAGCACCTCGTGGACGTGATGCGGCTACTATACTTCCCCGTGCCGGAATTGGCTTCTGGGGCTTGGGGGCGGGAGTCGGCATATTGAATCTATAGTTAAGTTGTACTGTCTGATTGGCTAAAATGGTTACACTTCTGGTGATTGGAGAGTTCGTGGCTTTAGCTTTGACCAGTTTTAGATTATGTTCGCCCTCAGTTCCTTCGACTAATACAGAAGTCGTCCCGCGATCTACTAATTTATTATCAAAGAATACGGAATCTGCTGTTGGTGATATTGATATCTGAACCTTCCCTGTAAGAGTAAACGGAACCGGTGGAGTAGTGCCCGGTATGATGAAATCATAGCTTAGCTCCTCAGTGCGATTAGCTGTTAGGGTAACTGTCTTTTTTATAGGTGAGTTTTCGGCTTCAAGATTGACCAACCGTAGTTCATGTTGCCCTTCAGATCCCTCGATTGAAACAGAAAAAGCTCTACTCGCTACCAAACTGTCATCAAAAAGGACAGAATCAGCCAAAGGAGATATTTCTATTTCAGCCCAACCTTGAGCGGGTTCCTCTGGCGTGTAAAGCCAAAGCCACCATGCAGCAACACCCAACACTATGATCATTGCCAGTACCGAGAACACAATTGGTTTCCAATTTCGACCGTTATGATTATTATTATTGTCCTCGGAGATGTCCATCGTCTTATCGTCAGAGGCAGCTCGTTTTGCTGTTGTTCCAGCTTCGAATTGTTTAAGAGAATTATGCATATCCTCGGTAGAGCTGAAACGATTTTTGGGATCTTTGGCCAGAGCCTTGAGAATGATTCTCTCAAGTGGCTTTGATATCTCCGAATTCAGCTTACGGGGAGATGGTGGATCATTGAACATCTTAGCATCACGGATAGCGAATTCATTGTCCCCTTTGAATGGAACTTCCCCGGTTAGCAGCCAAAATAGGGTAGTTCCAACAGCATATATATCAGTCAAGGCATAGTTGATATCGTCCGGTGGATTGAACTGTTCCGGGGACATGTATGTTGGAGTTCCGCAAGCACTACCAGCAGCAGTAAGATTTGGGTCAGTTTCACTTTTGGCTATTCCGAAGTCAATGATTTTTATCTGCCCGGACTTCTCCAGCATGATATTACCGGGCTTGATATCCCGATGATAAACGCCCTTCTGGTGTGCAAAACCAAGAATATCCAGAACTTCATTAGTAATGCGTATTGCTTCTGTAATTGACATTCGACCCCCATGTTCAATCACTTCATCAAGGGAGGAACCATCAATAAACTCCATGGCGATAACTGTATCATCACCATGAGAGAAGAAATCTTTGATGCGACAGATATTTGGATGATGCTCGAGTAAAGCAAGATTATCAGCTTCGTTACGAAAACGTTCTACCAGACGTGGATCACTTAGAATTTTAAGGATTACTTTGAGATTAGGGACATCCTTGTGCACTGCCAGATATACTTTGGCCATGCCTCCCGCACCTTTTTTCTCAAGGATTTTGTAATTGCCGATATATTTTTCTTCCATAGATATAAATAATAAGCTTTCGCAGTTCCCGTTTCAACAACTATTCAATGATAATGACACGGTATATTTCTACAAAATATCTGAAATAAAGGTGAAAATATCACGAATGAAACAGAACTCCCTTTCACTCCTTACGAAAGATAAACAATAATAATATTTATGTCTATTGTATGTTATTACTGTACATTAACGCTTCTTTTTTGAGATGTCATCAGGCTTACCATCCAAACAGCCAGAAATGCTAAGATAAAAGCCGGAATTAATTCATACACAGCAGATTTAAGGGGCGGGATATTCCTCCATGCGACAGTAACTATACTACCGGTGAGCATACCTGCTATACCACCTGCACGAGTTGTTCCTTTCCACAATAGACTTAATATAATAAGCGGACCAAATGA
>QNAG01000153.1 GCA_003641415.1 Candidatus Zixiibacteriota bacterium
TGCTGGGCAAAGCCCTGGAGAGTGGTGTAAAGCGGTTTATCTTTGCCTCCACCTGTAGCAACTACGGCAGAATGCCGGATCCCAACGGCTTTGTTGACGAACAATCAGAGCTTAGGCCGGTTTCTCTGTATGCCGAGTTAAAAGTCGGTTTCGAGAAGACTCTTCTGGAACTTGAATATCCAGGTTTCACACCTGTCGTCCTGCGTTTTGCCACCGCCTACGGACTATCGGCCCGACCTCGTTTTGATCTGACCGTTAATGAATTCACTCGCGACTTGTATCTTAACCGCAAGTTGGAAATCTACGGCGAACAGTTCTGGAGGCCATATTGTTATACTTATGATCTGGCACTGGCTTGTCTTCTTGCTCTCAAAGCTGACTCAGGCATAGTAGCAGGTGAAGCATTCAACGTTGGCAGCACCAATCAGAATTTCCGCAAAAAAGACCTGGTGCGGATGATTCTAAATGAACTACCTGACAGAGAGAATCTGGTTTCGTTTGTCTCTCGCGATGAAGACCCCCGGGATTACCGGGTAAATTGTGATAAAATCCAAACAACACTTGGGTTCGAACCTACGTTCAATGTCTCAAAGGGTATTTCTGAAATTATTATGGCTATCAAAACCGGACTTGTCTCCAATCCTGATAATCCTCGATACCGTAATGTTGAGTAATTCATAGCAGTTAAAGATGAGCACAGAAAAAGACATAGAAATGCAAACTGTCATTCTGGCTGGGGGGAAGGGAAAACGATTAGCGCCCTATACAGCCGAAATCCCCAAACCCCTGGTGACTGTTGGAGATCGACCCGTAATTGAGATTCTCCTACACCGTTTGAAAAAGAGCGGGGTGCGGAGAGTGATCCTCGCTGTCAATCATCTTTCGCATCTTATCATAGCTGCATTGGGTGATGGCAGTCATCTGGGCATGGAGGTAGTCTATTCACACGAAGAGACACCGCTTTCAACAGTTGGCCCCTTAACCCTGATCGATAATTTGCCCGAACATTTCTTGGTAGCCAACGGAGATATAATCACCGATCTTGACTTCCGTCGAATGTTCGACTATCACTGTTCCAATAAAGCGTTGGTAACAGTGGCTACCTACCAGCGACAATCACATAGTAATTATGGTGTACTGAAGGTGGACAGTTCCGGACAAGTTACAGCATTTCAGGAAAAACCGAGCATGGAGTATATTGTCTCTGCGGGTATTTATGTTTTCTCGCGGGCGGTTCTTGAGTATGTGCCTCGCGAGATTCCCTTTGGCTTTGATAATTTAATGGCAACTCTGCTCGAAAAGGGTTTACCTATCCAAACTTTCCCCTGCAATGGTTACTGGCTCGATATCGGTAGAGTGGATGACTATGAGCAAGCCAACCACGACTACGAAATCATTGAGCGCCTTCTTGGTTGAGGGGAATTTTCTCCGCAACCTACCCCTGTTTTGCTATCTGACGCAGAACAGCGTGAAGAATACCACCGTTGCGGTAGTACTCGATCTCAATCGGTGTGTCGAGACGGACTACCATACGGAACTTCTTTTCACCATCCTTAGAATACGCTTTAACATCTACTTCCTGTTTGGGGCGCAGATCGTTTGACAGACCGTCAATTGTGTACAACTCGTGACCGGTAAGGCCAAGGCTCTCTCTTGTCTCTCCATCTTTGAACTGTAACGGCAGCACACCCATACCGACCAAATTGGAACGGTGGATACGTTCATATGACTCCCCCCGGACAGCTTTAACTCCAAGCAAATTGGTTCCTTTGGCAGCCCAGTCGCGCGAGGATCCCATACCGTAGTCCTTGCCGCCCAGTACTACCAGAGCAGTGTCAGAATCCTTGTACTTCATCGCGGCATCATAAATCGACATCTGTTCATCAGATGGTAGGTAGGTAGTGACCCCGCCTTCGGTTCCGGGAGCCAGCAGGTTACGCAAGCGGATATTGGCAAAAGTGCCGCGAGTCATAACACGATCGTTGCCGCGACGGGAGCCATAGGAGTTGAAATCAGCAAACTGCACGTCTCGCTCCAAAAGGTATTTACCAGCCGGTGAATCGGCTTTTATTTGTCCGGCAGGGGAGATATGATCAGTAGTTATTGAATCACCTAACATAACTAATACGCGAGCATCGCAAATCGGTTCTATATTGCCGGCTTCTTTGGTCATGTCGATAAAAAATGGGGGCTCCTGAATGTATGTAGAAGCTTCGTCCCATTCATACAAATCGCCGGATGGTGATTTTATTTTGTTCCAGGTCGGGTTACCCTCAAAGACTTGCCCGTATTGCTCACGGAACATTTCCGGACTTACACACGAGGCTATAGTGTCGAATACCTCCTGCTGGGTTGGCCAAATGTCTTTCAGAAAAACATCGTTGCCGTCAGAATCCTGCCCGATAGGTTCTCTGGTGAGATCTATGTCGACCGTACCTGCAATAGCGTAAGCTAAAACCAATGGCGGTGAGGCCAGGTAGTTTGCTTTGGTGTGTGGGCTGACTCGGCCTTCGAAGTTACGATTTCCCGAAAGCACCGCCGAGGCAACAAGGTTGCCCTCTTTGATAGCCGCTACTACCGGGTCCGGCAATGGACCGGAGTTACCAATACACGATGTGCAACCATAGCCAACATTATGGAAACCCAGTTGTTTTAGAGGTTCGATAAGTTCGGCTTTTTCAAGGTATTCCGTCACAACACGTGAACCGGGAGCCAGTGAAGTTTTTACATAAGGTTTGGTTTTTAACCCTCGAGCAACAGCTTTCTTTGCCATTAGCCCGGCAGCTATCAACACGGACGGATCGGAAGTGTTGGTGCAGGAGGTAATAGCAGATATCACCACCGCGCCGTGTCCAACCTCCGATTTCTCATCATTGGCTACTATAACTGTACTCTTTGATTCAGGGCCACTGAGTTCAAAACCGCGTTCCTTGATTGGGGCTGTCAAAGCCTCGTTAAACCGAGCCTTCATTTGTGACAGGGCAATTCGATCTTGTGGCCGCTTGGGTCCAGCCAGGCTTGGCTCTACAGTAGAACAGTCCAGTTCGAGAGTGTCGGTAAAGACTGGTTCGGTAGATCCTTTTTCTCGGAAGAGCAACTGTTCCTTCGCATAAGTTTCTACAAGATCAATCTCTTCATCAGTACGGCCTGTCATGCGTAAGTATTCAAGAGTTATATTGTCCCAGGGGAAATAGCCCATCGTAGCTCCGTATTCAGGAGCCATGTTGGCTATCATCGCCTTGGTGGGTAGGGAGAGATCATCAAGGGCGGGTCCAAAGTACTCCACGAACTTGCCAACTACGCCCTTCTCTCTTAGCATTTGTGTAACAGTTAATACAAGGTCTGTACTCGTAACACCTTCAGAAAGTTTGCCTGTCAATTTAAAACCGATCACCTCTGGAGTCAGCATATAAATGGGTTGTCCCAACATCACCGCCTCGGCTTCAATACCGCCCACGCCCCAGCCAACGACGCCAAGACCGTTTATCATAACAGTGTGACTATCGGTGCCAACCAGCGTATCAGGGAAAGCTATTCCGTCACGAACCAGCACGCACTTGGCTAAATACTCAAGATTAACCTGATGGCAGATACCGGTCGCAGGAGGAACTACCCTGAAATTATCAAATGCTTTCCGTCCCCAATGCAGGAACTGGTAACGTTCCTGGTTGCGTTCGAATTCTTTATCCATGTTAATCTGGAAAGCGTCATCAGAACCATAGGCATCCACCTGGACGGAGTGATCAATCACCAAATCGACCGGCACTAGTGGATTTATCTTCTTTGGATCGCCCCCCATGCGTTTCATGGCTGATCTTAATGCAGCCAAGTCAACCACCGCCGGCACACCGGTGAAATCTTGAAGCAGAACTCGGGCTGGTTTAAAGGGAAGTTCGACATCCCCAACGTTCTTCGCATTATAGGAAGCCAGTTTTATTACATCATCTTCGCTGACAATTTTCCCGTCGCAGTTCCGTAACACCGCTTCAAGAAGTACCTTAATTGAATAAGGGAATTGCTCGATATTACCGTGTCTTGCTAAAGTATCGAGACGGAAAATTTTATAGCTGCCGTGCTTTGTTTTAATTGTATTAGAAGCACCGAACGGATCCATAATAGACCTCCTTATATCAAAGACGAGAACAGTAATTTCATATCTCGAGGCTGGATAATAAGTCTGATATTCCGGAAAGGCAAGGGCTGATCACTATTTCTTATCTGCTTTGACTTTATTGTTGGCTGTTGTATTATAGCAACAGTGTTAGATGTCACCAAACAGACACTTAAACAATTACCGGATGATGGGACCTATCGATTATGTTTGTATCGCAAATAAGCCCAAACCGGGTTAAAATCGAAGCTCCAGCAAAAATAAACCTTTTTTTGGAAGTGCTGGAAAAACGTTCCGATGGTTACCACAACATCAATTCGTTGTTTCAGGCAGTTTCACTATTTGACGTACTTGAGTTCGAATTGACTGACAAACAAGAACTTACGCTTGATATCCTCGGGGACCAGCGACTAAAGAGTGACGAAAGTAACCTCGTATGTCAGGCTTTTCAACTCATGTGGGACACCTTTGGTTTGAAGAAAGCACCTGCAATAAAGTTAAATAAGCGCATACCCATTGCAGCTGGTCTGGCCGGGGGTTCATCTGATGCTGCTGCTACTATTATGGCTTGTAATCTCCTTTACAAACTTAAGTTAAGCTATAGTGAAATGGCTGAATTAGGGCTTCAGATAGGATCTGATATCCCATTTTTCTTTTCAGGGGGACAGGCTTTGATTTCAGGGCGAGGTGAGAAAGTTTTAGAGACATCTTTTCCTTGTGATTACAAACTATTATTGATAACTCCGAATCTGCATGTCTCTACTGAGAAGGCGTATGGATTGTTTAGAATGGACTTGACAAACTTGCGGAGCCCCTTTATCTTACGCCGTTGCGAGACGGTAATTGAATTCATTGAATGTTTGTCCCTTTCGGGTAATGATTTTGAAAGGGCACATTTTGAATTGTTCCCTGAGCTTGGTAGAGTAAGAAATGTTTTGCTGAGAATGGGAGCAAGTTTGGTCCGTATGAGCGGATCAGGACCGACGATATTCGGGATCTTTAAGGAAATCCCAGAAAGTGAGAAAGATCAAGCAACACATTTGGAGAACTGGCGTTGCTACACGGTTGAGCCAATAACCCTGCTTAGGAGGGATGACATATTTTTAGGGAGGCCCCGTGGAGATTACTGAGATCAGGGTGACACTGCGAGACGAGGAGCGTTTGAAAGGGTTCGCCAATGTTACTTTTGACAACGCTTTTGTTGTTCGCGGAATGAAGATCATCCAGGGAAACAATGGCTACTTCGTAGCCATGCCAAGCCGGAAGAGGTCTAACGGGACACATCAGGATGTGGCCCACCCGGTCAACAGCGACATGAGATGCATGATCGAAGAGAAAGTTCTGGAGGCATACGAAAACGAATTAAAGACGCACAGTTAGTCATTAAGTATTGAGAAAAGATGACTTGGGGCGTCGTCAAGCGGTAAGACACCAGCCTTTGGAGCTGGCATTCCCAGGTTCGAATCCTGGCGCCCCAGTATAACTGATAATAGTATATTGTAAGCCTGCTTTGAATCGGTAAAAAGTCGTTTCAAATCAGGTTTAGCTTTGAAAGAATGATACGGAAGTAACAATGATAGTTCGCGACGAAATTCGAATTGTTACGGGAAATGCCAATCGGCCTCTGGCAAAGAAGATAGCAAGGTATATCGGCGAAGATCTCGCTGATTGTACTGTAACAAGATTTTCCGATGGTGAAATTTTTGTTCAAATCAATGAGAACATTCGGGGAGCTGATGTATTTATAATTCAACCTACTAACCCACCAGCCGATAATCTCATGGAATTGTTAATGCTAATTGAAGCTTCACGGCGGGCTTCAGCCATGAGAATTACCGCTGTTCTCCCCTACTATGGTTATGGACGCGCTGATCGAAAAGATAGACCACGGGTAGCTATTACCGCCAAATTGGTAGCCAACTTGATTACAACGGCCGGCGCTGACCGTGTTATGACTATGGACCTTCACGCCAGCCAGATACAGGGTTTCTTCGATTTACCCCACGACCACATGTATTCGTCGACACTGTTTAATAACTACTTCCTAAAAATGAAATTGGATAACTTGATGCTGGTATCGCCTGATGTCGGTTCAATTAAGCTTGCAAGAGTGACAGCCAAAGCACTTGATACCGAACTGGCAATTGTCGATAAAAGACGTCCTCAACCAAATGAATCAAAGGTCATGAACCTCATTGGTAATGTTGAGGGTAAGAATGTTCTTATCCGTGACGATATGGTCGACACCGCAGGAACGCTTTGCCAGGCAGCCTACTATCTTGAAGAAAGGGGCGCCCTTGAAATCTATGCCGCAGCTACTCATGGGGTCCTGTCCGGCCAGTCTATTGAACGTATTAATAACTCGCCGATAAAGAAGATGATAATTTCCGATTCCATTGATGTGTCAGAGAAGCAGCTTGGTGATAAATTCGAAATTATTTCATGCTCTGAGTTAATGGGTGAAGCTATCAAGCGGATATTTGATGAAGAATCGGTATCCTCGCTGTTTAAGGATCAA
>QNAG01000154.1 GCA_003641415.1 Candidatus Zixiibacteriota bacterium
CGTATGGAAAGAGAAACGATACGTTGGTTCCCATGACCCGCTGATTTCCAAGAAGCTATTTGACCAGGCTCAGTCTATTCTGACAAGAGGTAATCGTTCCAGGGAGACCAAGAGGGGATTCGCGTTTGCTGGGCTTGTGAAATGCGGGTTGTGTGGATGCGCCATGACACCTGAGGTCAAGAAGGGCAAGTACATCTACTACCACTGCACACAATACAAGGGATCGTGTGACAATGTCTACATTCGTGAGGAGAAGCTGGCAGAGCTTTTGGCTGACGTTGTCAAGCAGGTTCAGATCGGCGATGACGCGGTGGAAGATATCAAGCGCGCACTGCTCGAAAGCCAGAAGGACAAAGTAGACTATCACACGGCGTCTGTTGAATCATTGCACCTGCGTTATCGTCACGTTCAATCACTGCTTGACCGAGCTTACGAGGACAAGTTGAGCGGCAAAATCTCGGAGGATTTTTGGCAGCGGAAGTCCGCGGCGTGGGAAGATGAAATGGTAGATATCCGGTTCAAGATCAAAGCCCACGAGTCAGCAAACCTGAACTACTTCCAAGTCGGCACAGAGATTCGCTAACTCGCTAACTCCGCACATGGTATGTTTTTGCAACAGGACAGACATGAACAGAGGAAACTGCTTGATTCGCTACTATCGAACTGCACTTTCAATCGCGGAACTCTTTGTCCCACATACAATAAACCCTTTGACATACTCGCCAAAGGGTCTAAATTACAATCTATGCGGGGTTGACGAGACTCGAACTCGCAGTAGGTGAAACGTTTTATTTGACCATCCCTCTGCGTGATCCTGATCGCTCAATTTGTTTGTCAGTCATAGGATAAGCGAGTCCTTTCATCAACTAATAATTCCGGTTGAATAATTTTTTGCCACTCAGCATTTTCCCATGTTCCCAACTGTTCATGCATAGTAAGGTACTTCTGAGGTATAGGATGAGTGCCATAAACAACTTCAAGGCCATATTTTGTCTTAATAAAATTATAGAAATAGGTGATATAAGGACATGGAGGATAGCCCACGATTAATCCGGTGGCAAGATGTATTGCATCGGCTCCGTTTCCCTTCATTTCCTCAACAGCATATTCAATATTACCACCGGGACACCCATCGCAAGTGGTATACCCGACAACTTCAACTTCCATATTCCCATACCTGCTAAACGCACCTTCTCTGTTCCGCAATGACCTGAAGCATTTTCCACCTGCACACCTGCGATATCGGTCACAGATGATTATACCGATTTTTGTTTTTTCTTTCATGTTACCTCCAACTGAAAAAGGATATATGAAACAAATTGACAACCTTGAAAAATCTATAACGATCTAATGACCAAATAATCCGTTACTTCCTGCAGAGCGAAGCAACACGTAAAATAGTTGGCTTCAGCGCTTTGTTAACTGCTTTGTACATTCCAACATTAAATACTTTTACTTTGGTTTTGTATACCAATGTTTTTTCCCATCAAGAAATTTATCAATTCCGTTTTTTCTGATTATTTTTAAGTTCTTGACATGGGCTAAACCATGATTTGCTTTTAACTCATCCAATTTTTTACATGTTTCAAATTCATCACAGAGTCAGCACCCTTCAATTTTCTTCTTCTGGGCGCATTTTCTTATTTTGCAAAATGGATTACCCCCATTACCTCTACAAGCGTGCTTACACCGAAGTTTTACCATACCCCCAAGAATACTATAACATTGTGCGTAGTCCTTAAACATACTGAAAAAAGATAATTCAGACAGAACTTCTGCCGTTTTATCAAATCTAACACTTCGCAATTCCTTTCGTAGATCTCTTGCCAAATCAGCAATCCTACCAGTGTAATTTGGGCATTCTCCGCAATATAAACCACAATATGAAATAAGTTCTTTGTCATTTACCATTTAATAATCTTTTATCTTACACAGTTAATATTCAAATTCACTTACCGCTTTGTAGCGCAGCGGGAAAGTGGTCCAGTGCAACGATTTTATTAAACAGCTGTGAATTGCTATAATTCTGGTATAGTATCAAACGTCTCACCATTTTTTCTTCTTGCGGTATGTTCATATATTTCATGGAACGACTTACATAGTATCATTAGTACATCTGATATCTTCTCGGCTTCCACAACTACAGGTTGGTATTTTGTTTTTTTTGCAATCCTTATGAAATTTGGGCTCTTCTGTCGAGCGACAAGAACATCTGAATCTTTGATTATATTAATAATTTCATTCATTTTCTCGGTTTTTGCATGCCCCATATTTATTGCGATATTAACCCTTTTTTCTACAAACATATGTTCTAAATTCTCGAGAAGATCATAAATGAAAAAATACTCGGTATCGCCCATGTGGGTTTTGGCAACATTCTCGCCATCATTCGATCCTATACATAGTCTAATTTTTTTCATGTTTTCCTTCTCAATCTACAACAACATACATTAGGGTAAAGACCTCATACTGTTGATTATTTTTTCTTATAATATCATTAATTCGACAATTGGGCATTAAAAAAACATCCCAATTGGGGGGGGAAAAAAATAAAGCGGGGATACAAGACAAGTTCATTAACTATATTATCACAAACGAAATGAACTAACATACCACAGACAGAATAAAACTCGCACAGATTGACAGTATTCAGCAAAAGAAACTTGAGTAGCGATTTACAATTCGCTACTCATGATTATCTATGGTGTTTCGTTCATGTCTTATTTCATCACATACATCATTGTAAAGACATAATTAGTGGCGAGATCGTGGATTACTTGCGCTTTGACAGAGGCGCCATGCCCCGCTTCAGTTTCCTCGAAATACCATACCGCCTTACCTAGCCTGGAAAGGACATAAGCAAATCTTCTTGGATCCGACGGTGGTACACGGGGGTCGTTAAAACCACCGGTTATCAAAATGGGCCGTGAAAGATTTTCGGCATAATACAGTGGCGCCAGTTTACGATTGAGATCTTTTCCGACCGGACCGTATTCTTTTTCCCACGATGGAATGAAAATAGGATTAGAGTTGAGAATCGTGTGATCCGGTTCAGAAACACCGACTTCTGAAACGATGCAGGCAAATTTCTCAGGGCATTGGGTTGCCAACCAATTAACTGTATAACCCCCGTATGATGCACCCCATATGGCAATTTTATCAGGGTTGGACCATCCTTCATCAATTAAATAGTCAATAGCTCTTTCAGCATCGTTTAAGGCGTCAAAACGTTTCTCTAAATTGTCTGCTTGTTCATAGGAAGGACCGTAACCTGAAGAACCACGCACATTAGGCAACATGTAAATAAACCCTTTGCTAAGTGCAAATGCCATATTGCGCTGGAAATGTGGCCGGCTCTGACCTGCAGGGCCACCATGATAGTTCACAATAGCCGGGTTGGTACCATCTTTTTTGGCACCAGAAGGGATATATATGAAAGCTGGAATTTCGGTGCCATCTTTAGATTTATACTTAATCAAATCAACCTTTATATTCGAGAAATCAAACCCGAATGTTGAAATAGAAGCAATTTGTTCAAGTTTGTTATCACCCAAATCAAACTTATAGGCTGCTGGTGGAGTTTTTGGAGTTGAAAATGTAAGAATAACTTCACCCTTTTCATTGCTGGATACTCCAGAAATGACTCCGATTTCAGGTTGAGGAGTAGCAATTGCCGAACCATTGACATCAACACATGCCAGTTCCGAGTAACCGTCCTTATTAAGAACTACAACTGCGATACCTGTTTTCCGCTCAAAAGCAAAGTCATCTATTTCCATTTTTGGGTCGTAAATGACCTTAGATTCTTTGGGGTTTGCCGGGTCAATAATACACATCTTCATGTATTCATCACCTGTCGATTCGACAGAAGTATACGTGACGATCTGCCCATCATTGGTGAAACTAGCACTATAGTAGATGCTTGTATCAGATAGTTCCGTCATCTTGTTGGCGGCAACATCGTACAACAATAGCTGACTTTCAAAAGCAGAGAAGCGTCTTATCACAGCCATCTGTCCTTTATAATAGTCGGTAGGGAAGAAAACACCCGGTTCGGTATAGAGCGTGTCAAGACGCAACTCGGAGATAGTGTACTTGCAGATTTGGATAGTTTTTTTATCGTAGGTATAAAGGTAGAAAACATCAGGATTATCTTCGTCGAAAATGCTGCCACTATAACTAACAGTTCGGCTAACCAACAGTGGGTGAAAGCTTCCACTGCGAGTGAAATACCAGAGATCATTCATTTCATCGCCGTGCTTGCCAACACTGACTAGAACGTAATCGCCTGAAGGATGTACTGAATAGCCACTAATAGTATATCCTTCCTCTGTCCAGTTGTTAGGGCTTAACTGAACCGGCCAACCCATCGGTTTATCCATATAAAAAAGCGCTGCACTTTCGCCAGTAATGCGCATCAGAAAGTAAATTCTTCCGGTGTTGTCGATTTTTGAATCGCTTACATAATCTATCCCCAATAGAAAAGACAGATCACTTACTGTTGGTTGCCATAGTTCCGATGATTGTATTTTCTCAGTAGTGACAGCATTGGTACTGTCAATAAAAGCTAAAATCTTGGATGTGTCGGTCAACACCCAGGGATCTATTTCTTTAAGTACCTTCTCGATTTTCGCTGAATTCTGTGCGAAGGCGGTTAAAAATGGTATTGCCAGTAACAGCAAAGCAGTTGTAATAATTCTTGAAATCATCATATTCCTCCGACTAACAAATATAACTTTCTACAATTATAGCCTTCTAAAGGCAGTAGCTTTATGCTCCTACCAACAGAACAATAACTTACCAAGCCATTAATAATCATGCAATAAAAAACCTCACTTCCGAGGAAACTGTTTCAAACCTCCAGGTTTTATTGCTCAGCAATGACGTCGGAGAGGACTGCCCCTTAGCTGGTACGGTTTCTGTAGTGGCTTCAACTGATCTTAGTTGCACTGGTACCGACGCTGAGGGTTGGGAACAGCTAAATATCGATGGTACCTGGATCATAGCTGCTGTGGTCAATGGCAATGGGACTGTGACTATAACTGTCAGCGATGGTACGACTACCTGGCAGGAAACAAAAGAGCTTGATTGTGGTCCACAGGTGTAGACTTGACTTATTGAGTGTAATACAAAGATGTAATTGCAACAAAGAAAGAGAAATTATCGCATAGGGCATTTGTTGTCGCTATAATTTCCCGTTCTTTGTATGAATAGTCCAAAATATTTTAGAGGATGACACAAGGTCACCCTCTAAGAATATCTGCAGCGCATATTATACAGCGCTACATCTCTTTTTCAATAACCTATTAATCTGTACACGGCGGTGGCGGTGAACCACCGGCGAAAAGATACTGAACCAAGTACGTAAGGTCTCCCACGTTGTTTTCATAGTCACAGTTGATATCAGCCGCTTCGGGAGGATTTGGGGCAGGACCTCCCTGAAAGAGATAATCCACCATGAAAGTTAAGTCGGACACATTAATGCCGGGAACACCATCGACATCGCCTCGAGCTACAGCTAAAGAGACAACCCCTTCATTAGCAATAGGATTCCAGTTCAACAGCGGCCATGAGAATAGCAACTCATCAGCACTATAACCGTCAATATAAATAGTCGTTGAGTCACCATAGGTATTCTCATTGTCGACAGTGAAGTACAGTTTAGCAATAATTCCCTCACCGGGGGAAAGATACGGGGCAGAGTTATCGTTTGAGGTCACAATTTTGTACGTTATCGTTTTCACCCAGGGATCGCTGGAGACAGATTCCACTATCTCGAAGTAATCAGTGCGACATCCAACTGTTGAGAGTGAATCAAAATCAAGATCAAGATCGCCCTGATATTCTATTGGTAAAGTCATATAACGAACGGGGACATTATTACGGGCATAGATCGGCACCACAACAGTCATGCCACTGGTGCCAATTGCATTCATAGGATAGACAGTATCTGCCAAGGCCATGATAAAGTTTTCATGTGTGCGTGAGCGAATGTCCCCACCGGCATCAATCTCACAAGTAACATCAAATGTTCCAGCCAAGTCATAGGTATGAGTTATGGTTTTGCCAGCCCCCTGGAGTTCGTCACCAAACTCCCAACTCCAGGTATCGACTTCAAGACCCGATTCGGCAGAGAAGTTGACATCAAAAGGAACCCACCCTGAGTGTATATCAGATTCAAAATAGACTCCACCGGAATAACGAATATAGCAAGCATTGTAACCAATACGCGAGCACCCGTAAGGCATGCGCATATAACCACCCTCACCCCATCCGGTACCCCAGGAGTTACGCATAATCCACACTCCGGCCGGACCCTGGCTGTCATCCCAACCGACTAATACCACGGCATGATTTATCGGCGCCTCTTCGTCGCAGCCATCGAAAATCCCGCTCCCATACGCCTGCATAGCGCCATTGGCAGCCACTGCTACTGAGATTGGACCATAATCAAAGATTGCCTGCTTCATTGCATCAACACTCGCCACGCCACTTTCCGAACCAATATGGTACCAATCAAGAATGTGGTATGGGTGCGGGTAGGGACATCCACAGGGAAGGTCCCAGGCAGCATAAGGGAAATCCTCTTCGAGAAC
>QNAG01000155.1 GCA_003641415.1 Candidatus Zixiibacteriota bacterium
GTATGTATCCTATTATCTCGACAAGCATCTCTGGTTGTATGACATCGCTGCAGACTCATCATGGCAAAGCGCAAAGTTTCATGGCACCAAATACGAGTGGCTGAACGATAGCCAGGTTGTTTTTGCAGATAAGAATCTCGTAGGCTGGGGGGATACCTCTTATCACAGAGTGGAACTAGCCTATACAACCATTGGCAACAGCGATAAGAGCATCGGTTTCGACTCCACCAAGGAGGTCATTATCCGGGAAATCTGGGGACCCCGGCTTGTATCAGATAATGTCGGGACAGTTGTTCTGCTGATGGGTGATACGACATTCCCAATTTCAGTAAATTGGGAGCATCAGGAATCAAGAGCATCCCTGGCTTTCCGCGCCATCAGCCATTACCCGGTACTTTACTCTCATGGCAAACCATACTTTGAGGACACAGACATCTGGCTAATAGGCATTCATGGAGAGAAACTGCGCCGAGTTACATTGAACAAGAAATATAAGCTCCCGGTTTTGTCGCCCAACGGATTTCTCATAACTGCTAGTGACGTAGGTGGTAACACAGTGATAATGGATACCAACGGCGTGGAACTGGCAAGTCTGTACCACGCCGATTGGGAGTTCTGGTCGCCGAACAGCGACGCTATTTACTTCGTTCGCATTGTTCAAGGTGATGGGGACATCATCGGTGGTGATTTGTACAGCTATCTGTTGGATTCCAAAGAACTTATACAACTCACCACAACACCAGACATTGTCGAAATGAAACCCTGCGTATCCCCAGATGGGACAATGTTGGCCTACCGAACCTATCACCGTGAGCCTGAGGGTATTGAGATACTTCTTCTCCCGGAGGGGGGAAGCAAATGAAACGCCTATTAACTTCCGTCGTAGTTTTTGGGGTCTTGGCTTTTTCTGGTTCAGCTCAGTAGGGTGGAAGTATCCAATTGAAATGTCTACCTAATGCAGAATCACTGAAGGGTTAAGGGTTTACAGAACTAA
Organism: Candidatus Zixiibacteriota bacterium; assembly: GCA_003641415.1. Taxonomy (GTDB): domain Bacteria; phylum Zixibacteria; class MSB-5A5; order GN15; family FEB-12; genus B120-G9. Next base: position 995 of record QNAG01000155.1, read on the forward strand.
TTACAATAAATGAACCTTGTCCATAACCATCTTTTACGGGTTCAATCTCCCTGATTTCATTCAATGGATGAAAGATTGTTTGGGCAAAATTGAAATGCTCAAAACCTGCCTGCTTCAGATGAAAAATAACTTCATCAACCGAATAGAAAGTGGCAACTTTGTAAAACTTATTTTCTCTCTTATTTTTTTCATACAACCTGCCAAGAGTAGAATTTTTATCTACAAACCCAATAATAAAATTCCCAGATTTTTTTAATACTCGGCGGGCTTCACGAAAAGCAATATCAATATCATCCAGAAAACATATTGTCGTAACCATAAGAATAAAGTCAAACTGTGCATTTGCGAACGGAAGGTTTTCTGCAACACCACCAACTACTTCAATCCCCCTGTGTTTTGCAATTTCCCTCATGCGCGAGGACGGTTCAATTCCAAATTCGATGCCCAACGGGGCGGCAAATCGTGCACTACCCACGCCAACTTCAAGTCCATCTACACCTTTGGGTAATTTCCCTCTTATTGCATTTAATTCTGAAATGTAAGCAAAATGGTTCTTTTCAAACCAATCCTCATAGTCTGACGAATATTTATCAAATGGCTCTACTCTTACCATGGTGAGATACTAACACTCTAAGTGGCTGATAGAGATAAACTTATCTCTTTTATTTCTTTCACCCAGAGGTGGTGCATGTTGCCCCCATTATCTTGGCATTAAAATATTTCTGGTCTGCAGAGTAGTGACACTTCTTATATTTTTTGCCGCTACCACACCAGCAAAGATCGTTACGCCCAAGATTTATAGCAGATTTTGGAGGATGCCTAAATAATTTATCTAAAAACCCCACAACTAATTCTTTCAATAGCTACACCACCTAATTTTTTATCGGGTGGCTGTCCTGGAATAAAGCGATACATTGCCCTAAATTAAGCAACTGCTCGGAACTTAGCACCGCAAACTCTTTTATTATATATACTTCATTTCTCCTTATTAGTCAATCTTTTTCGATGAGCTCCTGTTAATCTCTCAGAAAACAGTATCAAACACTTGATCCGTTCAAACTCAAACAACATATTGAACGACAACTGAAGGCTATATTCAGACTGGTTACGGTAACCTCTAATGTGAGAAAACGTCCCTAACCGATACTTAACCTTCGGTAACATCTTTCAATGAGACAACGCGAGTAGAGCAATATAGAAATGTCCTATTTTTGGTAAGATAGTTGTAAGTCAAGCCACCGGGCTTCCCACAGACAGTAGGTAAAGCGGTCTGCCGCTTGATAATGAAACAGGATAGACGCCCTTCGACAGAGTGGTACGCTCAACCTAGGGGCTTGTTGAGAACCCCCGTTTTCTTATTGTTATCTATTAGTGGTCAAGATATGAGCCGTCGGCGTGTATTGGTGGTCAGGTGGGCTCAGAATACGCGGAATCGCACCTGAAATGGCTTCATACAGCACTCTGAGCAGAGATAGACCCTCAGGGAGAGCCCCGAGTCGCTTGAGATTGATCACAGCCGCTATAATTCCACGAGTTCTTTCAGTTGCCGCACTTCGGTATCGGACAGATGCCGCCAGTTGCCTGGTTGTAAGCCCTTGACAGTCAATCCGGCAAATTCAACCCGTCTAAGCTTGAAAACCGGATAACCAACAGCTTTGCAAAGCTGCTTCACTTCACGTTTGCGCCCTTCAGTTAACGTAAGTCTTATATGAGTATTGTTATGGGTATAACCCAAAATCTGCACTTCTGCCCGTCCGGTAGCGCCGTCTTCAAGTTTGATACCCCTGCTGATCCGCTCGGCGGCAGACATCACAAAACGACCACGCACCTGAGCCTCGTAAATCTTGGGTACCTGGTAACGGGGATGAGTAAGACGGTAGGCCAGATCACCATCGTTAGTGAGCAGCAAGACTCCATCAGTGTCGTAATCCAGACGCCCAATGGGGAAAACCCGATGTTTAAGATTCTTAAAGAAGTTGGCTACTGTTTTTCGTCGGAAAGGGTCATGCAGGGTAGTCATTACCCTGCGAGGTTTGTACAGCAAAACATACAATTTCTCCTGAACCGGTGAAACAATAGCGCCGTCTACCTTGACAACATCGCGCTCGTCATCAATGATGACGCCCTTTTCATCGACAACCTTATCATTGACAACAACGCGTTTCTGAGAAATGAGCGCATCGGCACCCCTGCGTGAAGTGACTCCGCATAGTGAAAGATACTTGTTTATGCGTACTGAGGGCATAATCCATCCCGCAGAAGCTATTGCACAAGTTGTGAAGTCCGACTGAAATTCGAGATATAATCGTAGTGACTGCTTTGCTAAGGTGTGGAATCGGCTGTCACATCCATATCAACAATCAAATTTTCCGACTGCTCCTCGCCATCATTATCCGAACTTACTTCTTCCCCTGAAGAGATAGCCGGAGCTTCAGTATTTTCTATGTGCGCACTGTTCTCTTCTTTATTGTTCTCTGATTCACGACGGGAGCTCGGATCGAAGGTACCATCAGCCACGTTAAGCTTTTGCTGCATTTGCGCATCAAGAGCATCGGGGTTAAGGTTCAATTGTACTTGATCCTGAGGTTCAACAGCCCTGATAAGTTCTTCAATTTCAGACATTTTCGGTAAATCATCAAGCCGCGCCAGCCCAAAGAATTTAAGGAACTCATCGGTAGTGCCATACTGGAGTGGGCGTCCGACAGTATCAGCACGCCCCTTTATTGCTAACATTTTCTTTTCCAGCAAGTTGTGGAGAACACCATCCGATGCTACCCCGCGAATATGTTCAATTTCCGCTTTTGTCACCGGTTGGCGATAGGCTGTTATAGCCAGTGTTTCCAAGGCAGCTCGGGTAAGACGCATCTTGCGTCGGCGAGCAAAAAGTTCCTCAACAAATCCAGTAAATTCCGGCAAAATATAAAACTGGTACCCACCAGCCAGCTCTCTGATACGATAGCTGCCGCCAGTCTCCATATAACGGTTGTTCAATTCAGCTACCGCCTTGCCTACCTGACTTGGTGTCATCTCATCGATAAGACCAGCAATACGTCGAACCGGCAACGGCTCCGGCGAAGCTAGAATCAACGCTTCAACTACCGATTTCTGGTATCCATTGTCCATTAGCTTATCACCATTTCTGCTTCAGGTTCTGCGAATTCAATGATGTCTACAGGTAGACGGGGAGTACTAAAATCCTTTCCTCGGTAAACACGCATTTCACCAAATAACACCGATTGACAAACTGACACACGATGGTTGCGCACAAGCTCAAGAAGAGCAAGAAAAGTAACAATTGCTACAATGTGTCGGGGGATATCAGCAAACAGCTCTGAGAAAGTCGCAAATTCACGTTGTCGGAGCATTGCCATAATAACAGTAATTCTATCTTCAATAGAAACCTCTTCAGGATCGACATTATGAAAAGTCTCATCGCGGCGAGCAGTCAGGACTTCCTTAAAAGCCGTCAACAATTCAAATAACGTTGTCCCTGGCGATAGATCAACTTTGGTATCAATCTTTTCAACCGGCGATGGCGGAACGTAGTTGCGCTCTTCAATCAATGCCTTATCGCGCAGAATTTCGCCAGCTTCACGATACTTACGGTACTCGATCAACGCCATAATTAATTCTTCGCGCGGATCGATCTCATCTGGATCGGATTCGTTCCGTGGCAGAAGCAATCGAGCTTTGATGCGGATCAAAGTGGCTGCCATTAACACAAATTCACCGGCGACATCGAGATTTAACTCCTGCATCAATTCCATATACTTCAAATACTGACTCGTCACACGCGACAGAGAAATATCGTAGATATCGACTTCTTCCTTCTTTATAAGAAACAGCAGAAGATCAAGCGGTCCATTGAAAGCCGGAAGATCAACACGATAGTCCTGGTGTATTTGGTTTGCGGTTATATTCATATTGATATTCATCCTCGGTAATTCATCCTCATGGCAGAGCGTACTTTCTCCATCACCATTCCAGCTCGGGCTCGTGCCTTGTCTCTTCCTTCCCTGAGCACATCCCAGACATAATCTGGCCGCTTTACCAACTCGGCGCGCTTGTCGCGTATCGGCGCCAGCGCACTATTCAAATTATCCGCCAACCTTTTCTTGCAATCAACACACCCCAGTTCTCCAGTACGACAGGGTACGGCCAGTTCATCCTCCGGATTTGACGTATATATGCGATGTAGCAAAAACACTGGGCACTGTTCCGGTCTACCCGGGTCGCCTTTGCGGAGTTTTTTCTCATCGGTATAGAAACCTCGGATGCGTTTTTGCGTTTCCTCGAGTGTGTAATCGATTGGAATGTGGTTGTTATACGATTTAGACATCTTCCGATTATCAGAACCCGGTATAAGCGGAATTTCGCGGAATAGTCCTTCAGGTTCCTTCAGAGTCGATCCATAATAGTGGTTAAACCGCTTAGCCAGATCGTTGGCCAGCCAGATGTGTTTTTCCTGATCTTTCCCCACCGGCACTTTATCAGCATCATAGACACAGATATCAGCCGCTTGCAAAACCGGATAGCCAAGAAAAGCGTATGAATCAAGGGTATCTTTTTTCTCAAGGAAAGTAGGCAGTCGTGTAAGAGTAGGAGTTGAGATTAAAGTTGAAAAAATCCAGTGTAGTTCAACATGTTCAGGAACTTCCGATTGAATAAAAATAGCGCATTTCTCCGGGTCAAGCCCGGCTGACAGGAAATCGACTGTCATCTGGAAAATGCGATCTTTCAGAACGCTTGGGTCTTTGTAATCAGCCGTCAGCGCATGCAGATCAACAATGCAACAGTACATCTCGTATTGCTGTTGCAACTCAACCCAGTTGCGCAGGGCACCTTCAAGATTTCCAATGTGCAGCCTTCCAGTCGGTTGCATTCCGGAAAGAATAACCTGAAGGCCATTCTTGTCAGTGTCGTTCACAGAAGCATTCCTTTACAATACACCGTTACCTTAGCCCTTGATGTTATCAATGATTTTGGACGAAATCAAATAAAACTTTTCATGGTTGGATCGAAGATTCTTTGGCGGTTTTGTATTGCACTGTTAATTGAACAGGTCAAAAGACTGAAGTCTCCACAAGCGTTAAGTTGGTGTTTCGTCTGAATTCGCTATCGGCAGACGAATGAGAAGCTCAATTTTTTTCTACCACAAATCGGCAGGGAAGACTATATCCAGCCGGGCTGTTCGCCCCGGTAAAACGCAAACAGTATAACTGACCGTATCAGTATCAGGGATATAAATGACTTGTAACGTCTGGTTGCCGATAGGGATACTGGAAATTGAGAACGAACCATCAGCATCCGGACTAACAGTTGTGGTAGTAGTTCCACCGGACCCATTGGGGTAGGTAAGGTGTATCTGTAACGAGTCTCGATAGGTACTCCCGGGGATATCACGGCTGGCATCAACAATGAAACCTGAAACAGTGTTTGACAATAACTCGGATGACGAGTTCGCCAGCAGCTTATCGATATTTGATCCTGAACCGGACGACCTAACCAATGTGTCGGTAAAAGTGTAGGCGGTTCCCCAAGCATCGGTGAGATGATCGGTTCCGCTTGATCCTGAATCGATATAAGGACCATTCCAC
>QNAG01000156.1 GCA_003641415.1 Candidatus Zixiibacteriota bacterium
GAAAGGAGGTGAGGACCTGTGTAAGAGAAAAAGCTAAGAAAAACCATTACAAAAAAGTTTCTTTTGAGTAACAAACCGTAATGTTTCATCAAAAGAGTAAGGTGAAAAAAACGATAAAGGAGATTTGTGATGTCAAAAATAGGGAAAGTAATTGGCTTGGCGTTATTATTCGCCGCTTTTCTTGGCGTCGTCGCACCCGGACATGCAAGTCCACCGCGCGGTGACGTCTTCTCATACGAATTGAAACCAACCGAGCGTCCCCGCAGCGCCGGTCCGGTGGATATGGCGTTCAGCTTTGCTCCCTTGGGGCGCTTCTGCGAAGGTTGCAGCGAACTGCGGGTCACGGTAATTACCGATGGTGGTTTGGAGTTTCTGGGTGAAAATAGTTGGACAGTTCAAGCTGACAAAGACCACCCATATTCTACCATTCTGCACGTCAATGTTCCGCGGGATGACACCTGCAGTCTGAATGTTAGAATGCAATGTTGCCACATCAAGCAGACTACCGGTTGCTATTTTGTGACCGTCGGAGACAGTATTGAATACTGGACCGGTAACCCACGGGGTTATCATCCTTCCCCTCCCTCATCCAAAACCAATCATCCCATTCGCGATACTCTGACGGAGGAACATCTTCAAACTGAATATGAGATTGAGATGGACTTGAGTGACCCCACCCACCTGAGAATTGCCGAGAGAATACTTGGACCACTACCTGATTCCAGCATATACGACCGCCGACGTGGTTATTATAGACTGTGGATCAGCTTGAGGAACATCATCAAACTAGCCGACCAACAGCTTAGAATCGAATTTGCAACTCCACCGCCATGGGATCACAGATATCGGCCTTCCAAAGATAGCGTTCCGCAACTTCCACCAAAGGACTCAGCAAAACCGCAGGGGGGATTGGACAGCAAGCTTATTCCGAATTCACCCGATGGCATTTCATTGGATTACGTAGATGGTTTATCGCCATCAGGAGAATTACAGGCCGATCGAGAAATCACCTTTTGCTTACGTTTGAACAATAACACTTCGGACTACATCATAGGCTCCACGAACGGCTTTCGTGTCTACTCTCCCGATGGTGCACAGTGGGAACAAATAACCTATGACACTGCTGCTGCCACCAAAATCGAAACCTCTGCAGTTTCGATACAATAATCTTTTCTATTTTTTGTGAAGAAAAAAATAATTATACTTCCAACAGAAGAATATCTCGTTAGTTTTATAAGGATATAAATCGTATGCCCAAAAAGACATTGGTTAAATCTACATCAGGAATACGTGGAATCATTGGTCAGGGGTTTGACCCGATACTGGCAACACAGTATGGAGCAGCGTTTGGAACGCTGTTGAAGAAGGGCAAGGTAGTTATTGGACGTGACAGTCGGCCTTCAGGTGATATGATTATGAAAGCAGTAATTGCCGGTCTGCTGTCAGTAGGTCGCGATGTGATCGAGATAGGCATCGTCCCGACACCGACGGTTGAAATAGCGGTCAAACATCTCAAAGCCGCAGGAGGAATGTGCATTACCGCTTCTCACAATCCAGCTCAGTGGAACGCCCTGAAGTTTTTCAATCGGAAGGGAGAATTCATCACGCCCGCTGAGTACAAGCAACTTGACAAGATTTTCACCTCTCAGCGATTCTACTACCAACAGCATAAACAACTGGGCAAACTTGTTTATCAGTCAGACTGGGTGGAGAAACATATCCGCAAGACATTGGCTATGAAAGTGGTCAACTCGCGGGGCATCAAGCGCCGCCGTTTCAAAATCGTAGTTGACGCTATTAACGGCGCCGGTAGTGCGGCGCTTCCGCTCCTGCTACGTAAACTGGGAACGACAGTGGTTGAACTCAATTGCAATGGCGACGGTAAATTCGTCCACGAGCCGGAACCTATCCCTGCCAATCTGGGTCAACTTGCCCGAGCAGTGCGTCGATACAAGGCTGACCTGGGGATGGCGTGTGATCCTGATGCCGACCGTCTGGCGCTGGTAGATGAAAACGGTCGACCAATTGGCGAGGAACTTACACTGGCTATAGCTGTTAAAGAGGTCTTGAAAAAGCGTCGAGGGACAACGGTAATCAACCTGTCAACATCGAGAGTCACTGCTGATGTTGCCCGGGAGGCTGGTTCACGTGTACTGTTTTCAAAAGTCGGTGAGGCTAATGTCGTGCAGACCATGCATCGTGCAAAGGCTGTTATTGGGGGTGAAGGTAATGGCGGTGTAATTTATCCTGCTTTCCATTCCGGTCGTGATTCTTTGATTGGTGCGGCGCTGGTTTTGAGCTGTTTATCTGAAGAGAAAATGAGTCTCTCAGAACTGGTTGCAACTTTGCCGATGTACTATACTATAAAGTCTAAAGCCTCGCTTCCGGGTGATTTCAAAAACAGGTTAGCGAGATTTGAGAAGGAAGCGATCGAATTATTGGGGATAAGTAGAATTGACCGGCGCGATGGTCTTCGGTTTGATTTTGCCGATGGTTGGGCGCAGGTTCGATCTTCCAACACGGAACCGATCTTTCGGTTGATAGTGGAAACAAACAATTTGAAACGTACTGCGCTACTGACACGACAGATTATAAAGTACTTCAAATAGTGTAAGGAATAACAAATGTGCGGAATTGTTGGATATATCGGCCCGAAACAGGCTCAGCCTATTCTTATTAATGGGCTCAAGCGGTTGGAGTATCGCGGGTATGATTCCTCCGGCATAGCTATGCTAGCGGAAAACGGGTTGATGGTTGCCAAGTCGGCAGGGAAAATTAACCGCCTTGAGGAAACCCTAGGGAATGCAATCTACGATTGTAATCAGGGTATTGCCCATACTCGCTGGGCTACGCATGGTGAGCCGACACAGTTAAACGCCCATCCGCACACCGACGCCGAGGGCAAAATAGCGTTGGTACACAACGGAATAATCGAAAACTACCGCACGCTTAAGGAATTCCTCATTAGGAACAATTTTGACATCAAGACCGATACTGACACGGAAATTCTGGTACATCTTATCCGTTATCACTGCAAGGGAAATCTCACCGAAGCTGTGCGAGCCGCTCTTAACCAGGTTGAGGGCACTTACGGAATTGCTGTCATATCAGTGAATCATCCGGGCGAGATAGTAGCAGCACGAATGGGTTCACCGTTGGTGATAGGTAATGGGGAGCACGAGAATCTGGTCGCCTCGGATGTGGCTGCGATGCTTGAACACACAAATAAAGTGGTTTACCTTGACGACGGAGAAGTAGCAACTATTACGGCTGAAAACTTTGATATCACCACAATTCAGAATATCAAAATCACACCTAAAATCCAGGAAGTATCATGGACACTGGATGAGATCGAAAAGGGAGGCTACGACCACTTTATGCTCAAGGAAATCCATGAGCAACCCACAACTTTGCGCAATGGCATTCGTGGTCGTTTGAATTGGGAAGAAGGTATTCCTATTTTGGGAGGACTCAACCTTCAGTATGACGAACTTCGTGATATCAAGCGGATTATTGTAACAGCTTGCGGAACATCATGGCACGCGGCTCTGATCTCAAAGTATTTCATTGAGGAACTGGCACGGGTACCGGTCGTGGTTGAGTATGCCTCCGAGTTTCGCTATCATGCCCCAATTTTCGATAAGAACAATATCCTGTTGGTCATCAGTCAATCCGGCGAAACGGCTGATACTCTGGCTGCCATGCAAGAAACTAAAAAACACGGGGTGACAGTACTTGGTTTGGTCAATGTCGTTGGCTCCACGATTGCGCGGGAAACAGATGGCGGTGTTTATCTTCACGCTGGTCCGGAGATAGGTGTAGCTTCAACTAAAGCGTTTACATCCCAGGTAATGGTAACCTCGTTATTCGGTACTTTGCTGGCTCGAATGCGTAACCTGTCGGTCTTGCAGGGACAGGAAATAATTGACAATATGATTAAAATCCCAAGTCAGGTGGAGCAGATTCTCAAGGGTAGTGATCAGATTAGGGAAATAGCCACCGAATATTACAAGGCAAACAATTTTCTCTATCTCGGTCGGGGCATCAATTTCCCAGTGGCACTCGAGGGTGCTCTCAAACTCAAGGAAATATCCTACATCCATGCCGAAGGTTACCCGGCGGCGGAGATGAAACACGGTCCGATTGCTCTTATTGACGAAAACATGCCGGTAGTTGTAATTGCCCTCAAAGATGCAGTATATGATAAGGTTATGTCAAATATCGCTGAAGTACGCGCTCGAAAAGGACGGGTAATTGCTATTGCTACCGAGGGTGACACCGAAATAGCCGGTCGTGTAAACCATGTCATATATGTCCCAAAAACCTACCGCTTATTAACACCGTTGTTGTCGGTAATTCCATTACAGTTATTGGCTTACCATATTGCCGTAATGCGCGGTTGTTCGGTCGATCAGCCGCGTAATCTGGCCAAATCGGTGACGGTGGAGTAGGTAGCTCTGGCTATCTGATATAGCAAAAACGCTTTGTATTCACTTTCCTTGTTGTTCGCTCAGGTTATTTTCAATCAGTTTAATAATATCTCTATTCTGGCTATTAACTTGACAATTATGAAAGAATAGGCTTATGTTTAACAGTCTATTATGAGTGATAGTTACGACAATACTGGAGCAGCAACGCCAACTGTGAAGAAAGGCAAGACAACATACACCGACCTTTTTGAGAAATGCCGTACCTACCGCGACCCGCAGAAGTTCATAGAGCTGGGCATATATCCTTATTTTCATCCCATTCAATCAGCTCCGGGTGATGAAGTAATTATAGACGGCAAAAAGTGTATAATGGTCGGTTCCAATAATTACCTCGGGTTGGTTAATCATCCTAAGGTCAAAGAAGCCGCCGTCGAAGCTGCGAGAAAATTTGGGTCGGGGTGCACTGGCTCTCGCTTTCTCAACGGCACTCTTGATCTTCATATTGAACTTGAGGAACGCCTGGCCCGATTTATGAAACGCCCTCGGGCGTTGGTTTTCTCCACTGGTTTTCAAACTAATCTGGGCGCCATTTCAACTTTAGCAGGTAAGAATGACGCTATTATAATAGACCGTCAGGTACATGCCAGCATTGTCGATGGAACCCGGCTTTCCTACGGTAAGGTTTATAAGTACGCTCACAACGACATGGTTGATTTCGAACGGGTTGTCTCCAACGTGCGAGCGAACAACTCCCGTGGAGGAGTGCTGGTTGTGACCGATGGTGTGTTTTCCATGGAAGGTGATATCGTCGATCTGCCGGCGTTGATCGAAGTCACCGAGCGTTACGATGTACGCGTGCTGGTTGACGATGCCCATTCTGTGGGTGTGTTGGGAGAAAGTGGAGCCGGGACGGCTGAACACTTTGGCTTAATCGACAAGGTTGATATTACAATGGGAACGTTCTCCAAATCGTTCGAATCCCTGGGTGGATTCATTGTCGGCGATAAAGACGTTATTAACTATGTTAAACATCGTGCCCGGTCGCTGATATTCTCAGCGTCTATACCGCCGGCTAATGCAGCATCGGTGTTGGCGGCGCTGGATATTATCGAAGCTGAACCGGAACGGCGTGAGCGGGTCTGGAAGAATGCCCGACGCATGCAAAAAGAATTCCGCGATTTGGGCTTCAATATTGGTAATACCGATACCCCAATAGTTCCGATTGTAGTCGGTGATGACATAGATGCCTTCACTTTCTGGAAAGAGTTGTTCGATAACGGCGTGTTTGCTAATCCTGTGATCTCGCCGGCTGTGCCGCCCGGACAGGCAATGATACGAACCTCGTATACAGCCACTCAAACCGATGAGCAACTAGACCGTGTAGTAGAAGTTACAGCCCGTATCGGTAAGAAAAAGGGACTTATTCCTTAGTTAAGCATCCTATGGCAAAGATAGAAGTGGTCGAGGTTGAGTCTGCTTTACAACTAAAGCAGTTTATTACCTATCCCAATCGTCTGTACAAAGATGACCCTAACTACGTCACTCCGCTCCTCTCTGAACGGTTGGAGTTTTTCAATCAAGAGAAAAACCCATTTTTCCATTCCGCACGCGTCAAGCTATTTTTAGCTATGGACGGTAAAGTTGTTACCGGACGTATCGCTACCTGCATAAATTTTAACCATAATGATTTTCACGCTGAGCAGGTTGGTTTCTTCGGTTTCTTTGATTGCCCCGATGACTATGAAATAGCATCAACGCTTCTGAAAGTCGCCATGATTACTATCAAGCGTGAAAAGATGGAAAAAATGCGCGGGCCGATGAATTTCTCAACCAATCACGAATGCGGATTTCTGGTTGAAGGTTTCGACAGTCCACCGACAGTGATGATGACCTACAACCATCCCTACTTACCACGTTTGGTGGAGAAGTTCGGCCTTAAGAAAGCTATGGACCTGGTTGCTTACAAGTTTACCGATGATGTTCCCGTTTCTCCACGCATAGCGAGGGTCGTGGAGAAAATAAC
>QNAG01000157.1 GCA_003641415.1 Candidatus Zixiibacteriota bacterium
CGAGATGAAATCTTCCTCAGATACAGCATCCTGATACTCAGGTTTACTGGGATCCCTAATAGATCGGTATATCATTTCGCCAAATGGAGCCTCGTCTGGGTACATTTCATAAACCCATTGCCAACCATCAGCTCCCACTGAAACCAGCGTGTCACGTCCTACCACTGCTCCAATCCAGAAAGCCCCGCCAAACATATAAGCGACATTGGAGCCTTTTGGGTACTGACATGATTGCATAATAGGTTGGCCTGTAAACCAGTCGGTCTGTTCGCCCTGATAGTACTGATTTCCAATAGTGCCATTGTTAGCCACAGCCAATTCGATTTTCCCAACTCGATGGGCAGCCAGGCAGTATATAGGTGTTCCTGTGGCAGAGTTAACCTTTTCAACAGGTGATCTGTCGGGGTCTAACAGGGTCCTCGGAAGAGCAGTTACAGATAGGATAAGTAACAAAGCAACTAACAGAATTGCTGCTCGAAGGATCCCTGATACTACACAGGGTACAATACAACGAAGGTTGTCTCTTTTACTTTCATTCATTATCATTCCTTTGTTATACGATCAGGTATTTTGAGGAGATAATCAAGTTGCATTTGCATATAGTACTCATTCGAAGATTAGCCGAGAATATCTCTTGCCAAAGCAAGTTCGGTAAAGATATACTGGAAAAATCAATATTGAAATTCAGGAGGAACTCATGTCCCTGCTTTTGACCAAAGACGAAGTCGCCAAAGTACTGGAAATGGCAGATTGTATGGACGTGGTCGAGAAGGCGTTCGTCGAACTATCCCAGGGAACAGCAGTTTTGCCCTTGCGCATTCCTATCGCTCCGCCCGACGGTCTGGCTCTTTACATGCCTGCCTATCTCAAAGAGCTTGGTGCCTTGGCATGTAAAGTTGTGACGGTGTACAAGAACAACCCAACCAAACATGACTTGCCGACAGTTATAGGCAAGGTACTGGTGCAGGATCCCGCAACTGGCGAAGTGGTCTGTATCATGGATGGGGGCTATCTTACGGCTGTGCGAACCGGAGCCGTCAGTGGTGTAGCCACACGTTATCTGTCGCGCAAAACCGACGGTCAGGTAGCTGGAATTTTCGGCGCCGGAGTACAGGCCAAGATGCAACTCTGGGCAATGGCAGAAGCCAGGAAGTTATCGCGGGCGGTCGTCTACGATGTTGAGAAAAATGCAGTCGACAAGTTCATCGATGAGATGGGCAGCAAACTCGGTTTGGAGATCGTTAGAACTGATTCAGCCGATACTCTACTGGAACAAGCTGATATAGTCTGTACAGCTACTTCATCAGCGATGCCGATCTTCGACGGCAACAAGGTACGTCCTGGTACTCACATTAACGGTATCGGTAGTCACACGCCAGGAGCGCGGGAGCTTGATACAGCCATTGTAAAAAGATCAATTTTTGTAGCTGATTCTACTGAGGCCTGTCTCAAGGAAGCGGGCGATATTATGATTCCCATTGCTGACGGGGAGTTGAGCGAGTCGCATATCAAGGCTGAACTAGGCGAAGTAGTAACAGGGTTAAAACAAGTACGGTCAAGCGATGACGATATTACTTTATTTAAATCTAACGGGTTGGCCATACAGGATGTTGCAACGGCTAAGCTTGTTTATGATAAAGCCCTTGAAGCTGGTATTGGGACAGACGTAGATTTTTAAATGGTGAGTTATTACGCCACTGTTTTGGACAGATATCTTGTGTGCCAGGAATTTAGTGCAGTCATTACCGGCTATGTGAGTTTGAGTCTTCTCTATACGCGGAGCACAAAATGCGTTGCTTGGAATATACTCGGAACGTTAAAATGTAATGAATGTCACATTATCGAATACAATAACTACACTCTATTACAGGGGTTTTCATGAAAGAAAAACTAAAGGAGACAGTTGCACTGTTGCAGAGCAAAGGTGTAGATTACGCCGATTGCCGCTTTGTGCGACGCGAGAAAGAATCACTACGTGCCTCTGATGGTAATCTTGATTCGATGTCACGTAATCTTGACGTCGGGGTCGGTATCCGGGTGCTTACCAAAGGAGCCTGGGGTTTTGCTGCCACCGCTTCGGTGAGTTCGGCTGATATTAAAAAAGCCGCCAACAAAGCGCTTCAGATTGCACGCGCCTCAGCGACGACAGTTCACGAACCGGTCAAGTTGGCTGAGCAGGAACCGTTTGTCGATCACTACCAGACACCGTTCAAGAAAGATCCGTTCAAGGTTGCTACCGACGACAAGGCCAATCTGTTGGTGAAAGCATGTGAGGAATTGAAGAAGTCAAAGAAGATAAAGACCGCCGAAGCCTCAATGACGTTCTTCAAGACATCAAAGCTGTTTGTATCCACCGAGGGAGCCGTAATTGAACAAGACTTACTTGAATCGGGTGGTGGGTTTGATGCGGTGGCTTTCGATGGCAAAGAAGCGCAGAAGCGGTCATATCCAAATTCGTTTGGCGGGGATTTTGGAACGGGTGGGTATGAGTTAATCGAGAGAATGAACTTTCTCGACCACACCGACCGAGTCCGCGAGGAGGCTATTGCCCTTTTGAAAGCTGTCCCATGTCCCGACACTGAGACAACGATTATCATTAGCGGTCCGATGATGGCTCTGCAAGTGCATGAGTCGTGTGGTCACCCGATAGAACTTGATCGCGTTTTAGGTACCGAGATATCATTAGCAGGCGGTTCGTTTATGACGATCGACAAACTCAATAAGCTTCAATATGGCTCGAAGCTGGTCAACATTACAGCCGACGCCACCACCCGTGAGGGGTTGGGGACGTTTGGTTATGATGACGAAGGCGTTAAAGCTCACCGTACACCTATCATCAAGAACGGGCGTTTTGTCGGGTATCTTACCAGCCGCGAAACGGCGCCGGTTATCAAGCAACGTTCTAACGGTACCATGCGGGCTGACGGCTGGAATCGGCTGCCAATTATTCGTATGACCAATATCAATCTAGAGCCAGGTAAGTGGGAACTCGATGATCTTATCGCTGACACGAAGAAAGGTATCTTTTTCGATCTCAACAAAAGCTGGTCTATCGATGACAGGCGGTTAAACTTCCAGTTTGGTGTTGAAGCTGCCTGGGAGATCAAAAATGGAAAGCTGGGGCGTATGCTCAAGAACGCCACTTATACCGGTATCACGCCGGAGTTTTGGAACTCGTGTGATGCTGTCTGTAACCGGAAACACTGGCATGTTTGGGGTGTCCCTAACTGTGGCAAGGGAGAGCCGATGCAGACGGCTCATGTTGCTCACGGGACATCGCCGGCCAGGTTTCGCAATGTAAAAGTGGGGGTGACGAAATGATTGGCAAGGAGAAACTGTTCAATAGGATGGAAAACGTCCTGGCTCACTCTGGAGCCGATCAGACCGAGATTGTCTACATCGGTCATGAGTCCGGCCTAACGCGTTACGCCAATTCGTACATCCATCAGAATGTATTCGAGAACAACTGTACTATATATTTCCGCACCGTGCTCGGAAAGCGCGTTGGGGTAGCCTCCACTAATTCGCTGGTCGTAGCCGACCTGAGAAAGACCTTGGCTGACTCAATCGAGATCGCCCGGCAACAACCAGAGAATCCACATTTTCCGGGTCTGCCCGGTCCGGCTAAGTATAAGAGCGTTGATACTTTCGATGAAACAACAGCCAGGTTCACGCCCAATGACCGAGCTAGGGCGGTTAAGAAAATCATTGCCGAGGCGAAGCGCAAACGGTTCACTATGGCTGGCTCCTGCGCCAGTGAGAGTGGCGAGATTGCTATTCTTAATTCTCTTGGCGTGCGCGCCTACCAGCCGTTGAGTGCGGCCTCGGTCAATATGATCGCGATGTCCGATACATCATCGGGGTATGCATCGTCAACTTCGCGTCATGTGGCCGAGCTTGATTTTGTTGGGCTGGCGAAGAGGGCGGTTAATAAGTGTGATTTAGCACAAGGTCCTATTCAAATTGAACCGGGTGATTGGGAAGTCATTCTCGAGCCGGCAGCGGTGGCTGAAATGCTCGAATGGCTTAACTATGTAAGTTTTGGTTCCAAGCCGTTTGAGCAAAAGATGTCGTTCCTCTCGGGTAAGATCGGTCGCAAGCTGACCTCGGAGATGGTCACTATCTACGACCACGGACTCGACACGAAGTCTATTGCATTCCCGTTTGATTTCGAAGGCGTGCCGAAAAAAAAGGTCATGATTCTCGACAAAGGTGTGGCAAGAGGTGTGGTCTATGACCGAGCCTCTGCTTTGAAGGCCAAAACCAAGACCACCGGACATGCCATCACGCCTGATCAGAACGACGAGGGCGCGTTTGGTTTTAATCTTTTCATGGCTCCCGGGAAGGCAAAGGCCAACAAGATGATCTCAGGTGTGAAGAAAGGGATACTTGTGACGCGGTTCCATTATCTTAATGGTCTAATCGATCCACGCAACTCAGTGCTGACCGGCATGACTCGTGATGGGACGTTCCTCGTTGAAGACGGAGAGATCAAAAGCGGAATCAAAAACCTGCGCTTTACTGATTCGTTTTTGCGAGCGTTCAAGTCGGTTAAGGCGATATCGCGCGAAAGAGAGCGGATAGCATCATGGTGGAGTGCGGTCGGATGTACGACGGTGCCAACAGTGCATCTGGGTTCGTTCAGGTTCAGCGGTAAGACAGAACACTGACGAAAGGCAATATCCCCTGAAACATAGAAAAGCCCCTGCCTTTGGTGGGGGCTTTCTTATAAGCGGTTATCCTATTAACATGCGACTGATTCTTCAGGATATGCAGACTTTAGTGTATACTTTGAGTCTCTTTGTTAGAGAGATAATGACTTGTGATGGTATTTGATCTTTCCGTCAATAACTGTTCCCAGTACTTTGATATCATATATTTTACTCGCTGCAATGTGTGTGATATCATCAGATAGGACTACGAAATCAGCCGGGTAGCCGGGAAACAACCGACCGCGACAGTGAGCCTGACCGGATGCAACAGCAGGACCGACAGTAAAGCTGTGGAGCGCTTCAACAGCTGTGATACGTTCCTTTGGATAGAAAACATCCCTCTTACCCGGACGTGCACGACGTACTGCGGCAGCGATGCCTGCTATTGGATCAAGCGGTTCAATAGGAACATCTGATCCAAAGGCCAGATCAACACCACGATCAAGAAGTGTCCTAAAGATGAAAGCATTGGCGCCATGAGAACCCCAGTACTTGCGTATCATATTGATGTCGGATGGGCAGTGTGAGGGCTGCATTGAAGCAATAATGCCCAACCGTTTTATATGAGCGGTATCCTTTCGGCGTATTAACTGCAGATGCTCGATACGGTGGCGGGCAGGGGGGTTAAGCGGAGGTGCTTTCTCCAGGGCGTCAAGTACATTTGCAACGGCACGATCCCCAATGGCATGAATTGCACATGGCAATCCGAGCCGAGCCGCGGAGCGAGCGATACGGAGAATTTCACGCGAAGGAGTTACCTCTATACCATAACCTTTTCCACCAGCATACTTATTAAAGCAGAAAGCGCTCTGGCTGCCTAATGATCCATCAGCAAATAACTTTACGCCAGCTATGCGAAAAAACTCGGTACCGGTCCCATATCTGGTTTTCGTTTTATGCAGTTGGGGGAGAAGGTCAACAGATGGATAACAGTTTATTCGCAGACCTGTTAAATTATTCTCTGCCAGATCCATCAAATACTCAAACGAATCAGGACCGTCGAAGGAGTGCACCCCTGTCACTCCTTTGCGATATGCGATCTGCAGAGCATTTCGGTAACATCGATTGGTATGTTCTTTTGACGGTGGAGGAATGCAGTTGCGGACACGATTATAGGCAGCCATCTCGCGCAGGATACCAGACGGAGTGCCGTCTAAAAGACGCACAATCTCAGCGCCTTCAGGATCACGTGTATTTTTTGATATTCCAGCAATCTCAAGGGCTCGAGTATTTACCCACGCTGTGTGTTGATCCTTTGAGTATATAAAAGCAGGGCGTCCTCCTGTTACTTTGTCCAACATGTACCGATCTGGTTCCACTCGATGGCGGAACCTATCAGGGGAGTACCCTTCACCTACTACCCAATCGCTTTTGTTAAGTTTGCGACTAAATCGTCTGATTTCCTCTAGGCAGGCATTGAGTGTGTCCAATTCCTGTAACCATACTCTCCCTAGCGATAGCGCAAAATATACAAAGTGAGTGTGAGCATCCACAAAACCGGGTACAACTGTTCGTCCACGAAGATCGATATTGTCATACTTGCGAAAGCTATTCACTCGTTCAAGGTTATTTCCGATAGCAATAATCTTGCCTTGCTCAATAACCATTGAGTCAACAGTCAGCCCCTCCATCATTGTGTAGATACGAGCGTTAGAAATCAAAATCTTGGTCTTCAAACCGCTCTCCTTTTATTCGGATATCACCCTCGCGTTTGGTTAATTTC
>QNAG01000158.1 GCA_003641415.1 Candidatus Zixiibacteriota bacterium
CCTTTCTATCCTCAGAAATTGGTAATTATAACGTGTTATCAAGTAGAAAGTTGCGGTTCTGGATAAAAATAAAGCGGAGAGGCAGGGATTCGAACCCTGGGTACCCAAAGGGCACACTGGTTTTCGAGACCAGCGCTTTCAACCGCTCAGCCACCTCTCCGTTTACATGACGCTTTATGCTACATATAATTAACAAACTACAAATTCTGTAACAGAACTGAAAGTGGTGTTCAAGAAATGTCAACTCCCAAATAAAAGACTGTCCAGAATGAGTACAAAAAAAGGCTTATATAAGGACCGTAAGTTTTTATAAGTCACTGTATTCTATTAACCCCTGTATAGTCACAGATTTAACTTAATCGGTTCCTTAGGCCAGTTAATCTATCAATATCACCACGTCTATCTGCATTAAATTATAGCAATTAATAGAAGAACGCAATAGAGTTTTAATCCTGTAACACACCCGATCATGCCAATCGCTATCGTTTCTGATAAGACCTTCTGAGGATCTATATCGATAATCATCAACATGTATTCTACAAAAAACTCTCTTGTTTAAACTATCCTTCATTTCTACCTCTTGTTTGTCTTGTCATGATCTATATATTTATAGTAAGATAATTACTCCCTGTGCTAAAGTGTGTATAGGGAGAAACCGATAACCCTAAACAGTTATGGATCAGGACTTCCTCATACAGGATATCAAGAAGGCCGAGGCCGGTAAGCAGGCGCGGAAGGTACTCAGGCAGAAACCAACCAAACCCGTTTGGCGCGAGTATGTCGAAACGGCAGCGATAGCTCTAATAGCTGCAGTGTTACTTCGCATATTCGTAGTTTCAGCCTATCGGGTAAACTCTTCTTCAATGGAAGATACGTTGTACGAAGGCGATTATATCTTTGTCAACAAACTGGCCTATGAATATGGAAGCGGCGTAAAAAATGGCGATATTGTGGTTTTCAAGTATCCCAACAATCCCAAGAAGGATTTCATCAAGCGTATCGTGGCGCTTCCAGGTCAGAAGGTGCAAATTGCCGATAAAATCCTGTATGTAAATGATCAAGTAGCCCAGATACCGGTTCACTCCAAACATATCGATAAACGGATAATCCCCGGCGATCTTTCCTATCGGGATAACTTTGGTCCTTACCAGGTACCTGAAGGGGAGTTATTCGTTATGGGAGACAACCGCGATGATAGTCGCGATAGTCGTTTCTGGGGTTGTGTGCCGGAGGAAAACCTTCGAGGTAAAGCCGTTTTTGTTTACTGGTCATGGATGCCAAGTCCTGATGCTCCCAATTGGGAGTTCCCATATGTTGTCAATGTGGTGCAGTGGATTGGATATGGGTTGTTTAACTTCCCATCGCACATCCGCTGGGACCGCCTTGGCATGTCGATATAGTTCATGCAATTTGGTCTCTATCTACACTATCCTTTTTGTCGCAATAAGTGTTCATATTGTGATTTCTATAAAGATGTGTACGATACTTCGCTGGAGAAAAAGTTCTTCCACGCCCTGAGAATTGAGACAGAACTAGCCTCAGAGGATCCTTTTTTGCAGGAAGCAACTATTGGGTCTATCTTTATTGGAGGGGGAACTCCTTCGTTGGTGAATTGCGATTTGCTGGCAGATTGGCTGAGTGTGTTACGCAGACACTATGATGTAGCCGAGGGTGTTGAGTTTACCGTGGAATGCAATCCCGAGTCAGTCACTCTCGATTTGCTACAAATATTCAAAGAACTTGGAGTTAACCGGCCAGTTTTTGGCATACAGTCGTTTGATACAAAAACTCTGCAACTGTTGGGTCGTAGACATGTCCCCGATCACAGCCGACGAGCTATCTACCTGGCCAATGTCCTTGGTTTTAGAAACTTCGGTGTTGACCTCATCTTTGGACTACCGAATCAGAACAGTCGTCTTCTGTCGTCCGATCTTGATCAGGTAATTGATTTGGAACCACCACATATCTCGTTTTATCAACTAACAGTTGAAGAGAACACAAAACTATCCAAACAAGTTGCATCAGGCACAATTAAGCTGCCAGATCAGGAACTCACTATAGGGTTTTATCGAGGTGGATGTGAGAAAATGGCTATCGAGGGATACTTCCGCTATGAGGTCTCATCGTTTGCCAAGCCTGGATTCGAGTGCCGTCACAATCTCCGCTATTGGGATGGGGGTGATTTCTTGGGTTTGGGTCCATCAGCACATTCGTTCATAGACGAACAGCGTTTCGCTAACAGGGTAGATGTACAACAGTATATTGAATCGCTGACTTCAGGTATATTGCCTCGAACAGTGGATGAATCCGGTGTCGAGGAACGGATGACCGAAGCTATCATGCTTGGCTTACGAACTTCTCGCGGTATAAGTCGGTCAGCATTTACAGAACGCTTTGGAACGTCTCTGGAAAAACGTATAGATAGAAAACAATATGCACTGTTGGTGGAGTCAGGTCATCTTATCCCCGATCGTGGCAGTCTGAAACTTTCAGAAGAAGGCATTTATTTAGCTGACGAAATCACCCGAAGGTTGCTGAAATAAACCAGAGCAAAGAATGATGCTGCAAAACCTCCTGTTGACATCCAACGGTTAAGTGCTTTATTCTTTTAGTTGTGTTTACTCTTTTAAGGGGAATCAGTACTGTTTCACTATAATTCAATGAGGTATTTCTGAAATGGAAATAGATATGTCGCATGTTTTAGTTTCGCTGCTAAGTGTGTTGGGAGTGTTCCTGCTTGTATTCGGATATCGCAGAAGGCTGCAATATCGTTTAATACAGGACACACCAACTTCCAAGATTCGCTCAATGGCGATGGGGCTGGTTGAAATTTACGGACAGGTAAAAGCTGACAAATTTATCAAGGCGCCTTTCTCAAAAACTGATTGCGTTTATTATAAATATGAGATTCAGGAATACCGCGCAAAAACTTCCGGCTCAGGTAGCAACAAGAGTGTGACTTACGAATGGATGACAGTTGGCCTCGGAAATCAGAGGATTCCGTTTCTCACAAAGGATGATACAGGCACTGTTCTTGTGAATCCTGAGGGAGCTGAGTTTGATGTCTCTCAAAGGAGAATCTTCTATCAAAAAAAAGGTGTATTTAGTGGTTTCAAAAGAGCGAAAGAAGCTCTCAAGGTGTTCACACAGTCCGAGACAAATGATTTCGACACTTCTGATTGGCAACTGATAGAGATTACTGCTGATTCTCCTAAGGTTTCTAAAACGCAAGTTGGTGACAGGAAATACAAGGAGTATTATATTGTTTCTGATGACAACCTGTATATTCTTGGTACAGCGGCAAACAGCACTGATACGCCGAATCATGTGTTAATAAAACAGGGCAGTAACGAGAAAGTGTTTCTTATTTCAGATAAGAGCGAAAAGGGATTTCTCAAGAAATTGAAAAAGGATATGATAGCCGCCCTCGTAATTGGAAGTATATTTTTCTTGGGTGGCATCGCACTGTTGATGCATTTTGAAGGTATGTTTTAATATGGAGTAGTTATGGGACCTCTTACTGTTATTATTGTCATCGCTGTTGTATTGCTGGTTGTTGTTGTAGTTGGGTATTTCATCTCCATATACAACAGCCTTATCCGGCTGAAAAACAACATCAAGAAAGCCTGGAGTAATATTGACGTTCTGCTTAAGCAGCGACATGACGAGTTGACCAAGTTGCTGAAGACAGTACAGGGCTATATGAAACACGAACGAGAGGTGCTTACCAGCATCACTGAAGCACGCACTGCATTTCTCGGTGCACAGTCGGTTGGGGCTAAAGCCAAAGCTGATAACATGATGACTGGGGCTCTAAAATCGCTCTTCGCAGTGGCTGAGAATTACCCTGAACTGAAAGCCGACCGAAGTTTTGGACAGTTCCAAAATCGGGTTAGCGAAATAGAAAACCAGATTGCAGACCGCCGCGAATTTTACAACGATTCGGTCAATACTTTCAATATCCGCATCGAGCAAATACCGGATGTATTTATTGCTCGGATGTTGGGTTACTCCCAGCGAGAACTCTTCAAGGTTGCTGAGTCGGATCGTGCTGATGTAGACGTGGAATTTTAGCATTCCTATAAAAAAGCTAATTCCTAATCAGAAAGACGCTTTTCATGATTGGCAACGGTTGAGACCTACTCAACAGGTTATAAGTGATAAAAGTGTATGGGTTTAACTGTTGTGGCAGTTGGGCTTACTTACTGTATCGGGGAAAAGATCGCATTCCACTTGACCGTCATCGGGAACGCGGATATATTGGCTGCAAAATAGTCACACTGGTATGAATATGGTAGGAGCAGTAATAACCTCGTATGGCTGAATCAGTCCAGCCTGTCATTCCCAGCAGCGATAGTTCGACGTCGTGGACTATTGTGATTCTTAAACTAATAGCCCTAATGGGGCTGGTTTACCTGTTCATTTTATCCATTGTCCTTCTGGGGGGAACTTTCAAGCTTTTCGGCAAAGGGTTCGCTGAAGCCATGTTTCACGCTACCTCGAATCCTATTGTAGGATTGATGATTGGTGTGCTGGCCACGGCAATCATTCAGTCATCATCAACAACAACTTCCATCGTGGTTGGCCTGGTTGCTTCGGGAGTGCTGTCGGTTGAATCGTCAATTCCCATGGTGATGGGGGCCAATATCGGCACCTCCGTAACCAATACCATAGTGGCCATGGGCAGTATCTCGAGGCGAGACGAATTCCGACGGGCTTTCTGTGGCTCGATGCTGCACGATTTCTTTAATGTGTGCTCGGTAGTAGTTCTCTTGCCGTTGCAAATATCATTTAACCTGATTGGCCGGTCGGCTGAGGTAATTGAAGGAATCTTCGCCGGCTTCGGAGGAATGACCTTTGCTTCTCCTCTGGGTGCTGTCACTAAGCCGGTGGCAATGGCCATCATCCACATGACCAGTGATTCGGCTTGGCTCTCGGCAGCAATCGCGTTTGTTCTTCTCTTTGTTGGGTTACGCTATATTGTGAAGCTGCTCAAATCGATGGTTCTTAGTCGTGTGGAGCATTTCTTCCAACAGTATATATTCCGTACCCCTATTCTGAGTTTTGTTCTTGGGGCGGTCGTGACAGCCATGGTGCAATCGTCATCTATTACCACATCCATCATTGTGCCTCTTATTGGTGCTGGCGTTTTGCGCGTTGATCAAATATACCCTTATCTTCTTGGGGCCAATGTAGGTACCACGATTACAGCCTTCCTTGCGTCATTTGCAACCGGTTCACACCACGCTATCAGTGTAGCATTTGCTCACCTTGTGTTCAATATCTACGGAATCGCTATCTTTTGGCCACTGAAATGCATACCTATTTGGCTGGCAAGGAAAATGGCTGAACTCACTCAGAAATCAAAGCTGATTCCGATATTGTATATAGTGGTGGTGTTTTTTATATTACCTGGTGTTATTCTACTTATAGCAGATTAGTAATGGAGTAGGTGATGTTCAAGAAATTTAAAGAGTTGTTTGGATCGGAAAATCTTCTTGATACTGCTTTTTACACAACGATAAAGATGCTTAAATCGGACTATAAAATGTATCAGGCATCGCGTGCAACTCTGCGTGAGACCGACACTACCGAACTGCCATTTGATATCAGAAAGATGGACCGTCGTATCAACAAGTATCTCAGGGAGGTACGTCGGAATGTGCTGACCCATTTAACGATAGTCGGAACTCAGAATATCGTACCGGGTTTGGTGTTGGTTTCGATCGTCATCGATGTGGAGCGCATCGGAGATTACACTAAGAATATCTCTGAACTGGCTGTCATGCATCCAAAACATCTCAAAGGCGGTGTTTTCGAAAAGGACTTGGTGGAAATGGAGAAAGTAATTGGAGATATATTCCCCAGAGTCATTCGGGTACTTGAAGAACAGGATATTGATGAGGCTAGTGCTATTTTGCAGCAGGAAGACAAAACCGGGAAAACGGTAGATCATGTCTTGTATTCACTTGTCACCAAAAATAACAAAACAATAACTACAAGCACTGCCATATGTCTGGCGCTGTATATCCGTCATATGAAACGCATAAACGCCCACCTTACAAATATCGCCAGCGCAATTGTAAATCCCTTCCCGCGAATAGGCTTCCGGCAGAAGCCAATGAACAAAAAGAAGTAAGCCCCTCAACGCTCCTAATGTGTCTCCTTAAGCCCCAGTCCCGTGCGCATGGCTGGAATCAGGTCTCGTCGGTGCAGTATCAAATATATAACTGCCAATAGCATATATATGGCTGCTACCTCCATCCTAATTTCAGCAACAATCAACTGAGACAAGAAAAGGACGAGCAGAAGTATACCGTTGGTTCTGTCAAATTTCAGATTAACCAACACCGCTATCCCGAAAAGAGATTGGGCGGCTGTTAGATAGAGTTCATGGGTCTGGGTGCTGTCGAG
>QNAG01000159.1 GCA_003641415.1 Candidatus Zixiibacteriota bacterium
ATCCCGTGATTTCTTAGAAGAGACAACCGATTAGCCAGTCTATCATCGTTTGTAGTGATAGCCCCCCCTTCACCCATTGCAACATGCTTAACGGGATGAAAAGAGAAAACAGTCATGTCAGAATGGACACAGCTCCCTGTTCTCACTACGTCATTCTTAAAATAATACTTACTTCCAATAGCGTGACTAGCATCCTCTATGACAGCTACTTCATATTTGTTACTCAAATCACGTATCGCGACCATATTGCATGGTTGGCCAGCGAAATGAACCGGAATTATAGCCTTGATCTTTCTGTCGCGGTCATTTTTCAATACGTTCTCAAGAGAATTTGGATCAAGGCACGCTGTGGCTGGATCAATATCTGTAAAGAGCACATCGGCTCCAACGTAGCGGGCACAATTGGCACTGGCGAGGAATGTTATCGGTGTGGTAACAACAGTATCCCCAGGCTTAATTCCAAGAGCTAGCATCGCAAGATGCAGCGCGGCTGTGCCATTGGCACACGCCACCGCCTTTTTTGCTCCGGTTTGTAATGTTAGAGCTTTTTCAAAATCCTGAATAACAGGTCCCTGAGTCAGCCATTCAGACTGAAGAACTCTTGTTACGGCCTGAATATCGTCGTCGGTTACCTGATGTTTACCGTACGGAAATAATATCTTTGATGATGTTTTTGTTATTGTCGGCATATAAGGAATTCCATTTCCGCTGTTTGTTGGTTGTTGTCGCTGATGTGCCGCTTCGTTCCTGTCCGCGGCGGTTCATTGCCAAACGGAAGAAATCATCAGCATTGTCCATATCAATCGCACGCTTGCTCAGTACAGGTACTGACGGCTGTGGCGCTTGCACACCGACCTCAACTTGATCCCTGATAAGCTCGGTTAGATCTTCAACTGAGAGCCACCGATCATTGGTATCGCTCGAATACGCAAATCCTTCGCGACAACGATGGCCTTCATAGACGGAAGCATATTCGTCAACATCCCACAACCTTACTGACGGCAGGATTACAAAGTAATCATCAAACTCAAGACTACAGAGTGCATCGGTAGCCGTTATCATTTCCTCGTGTAGTTTCTCCCCGGGTCTAATGCCGGTAATTTCCTTATTACATCCCGGCGCTACAGCTTCAGCAACATCCATGATCCGATAGCTGGGAATCTTGGGAACGAATATTTCCCCTCCCCACATACGATCCAGAGCCATGAAAACCATCCCCACCCCCTCTTGAAGGGTAATATTGAATCGCGTCATACGATCATCGGTTATTGGAAGAGTTCCCTCGTCTTTTTTCTTCATGAAGAATGGGATAACACTGCCACGACTTCCCATTACATTTCCATAACGCACAACTGAAAACCTGATTTCACGATTTCCCTTGTGGTTATTGGCTGAGACAAAAAGCTTATCTGAGCAAAGCTTAGTGGCGCCATATAGATTAATTGGAGCTGCCGCCTTATCAGTGGATAATGCTACCACCCTTTTGACATCATTATTAATAGCGGCATCAATAACATTCTGAGCACCAATTATATTTGTACGTATTGCTTCAAAAGGATTGTACTCACAGGCAGGTACCTGTTTGAGAGCGGCAGCATGAACAACAATATCAATCCCCTCCATGGCCCGTGTAAGGCGTTCCTTGTCTCGTACGTCGCCGATAAAGTACCGCATCTGTGGGTATCTCTTCTCACAGAAAACCTGACTCATTTCAAACTGTTTTAGTTCATCTCTTGAGTATACAACTATTCGCCTGATTGAAGGATATTCCAACAGAACAGTTTCTATAAACTTTTTTCCAAATGAACCGGTCCCGCCAGTTACAAGTAACGCCTTGCCAGAAAACATAGAGGTTCTCCTGTGTTGCAATAACACCAATTATTGTGTTATCGATGTTTGACAGTTAAAAACACGATCCATCCATCATGGAAGTAGCGCATACAACAATCCGCATGATGACAGAGCTTGGGAGGATTTCCGTTGAGTTGCGCATACTGTTTATCCGTTGTGCTTGTTCTTCTAACTGTATCCATAGCTATCCACACTGAGCAGTATCAAATCATGTGCCGATAGCATCACACCAACAGTAAGGAGCTATGATTTAAGGGGTTAGGCTTATGCTAATGTGCTTACATCAAAGACGAACCTGCAATGTCATAAAAAAAGTGGAAATACATTCCCCCGATTATGGAATTCCCTTCCGTATGGTTCTATAACACTCTGCGCATTAACTTTCTATAAATAATAAACTGGAAACAATGTAATGAGGGATACCTGCTAATTTTCAATTTTAAATGGAGAATTGGTGTCATCTTCGTGGCGAATTTCATCAACAGGCTCATTTCGTCCCTCGCCCGCATATAAACGGTTAGCTGCATTATAAACCAAACCATCACGAGAACCAATATTTTTATATCCGTGAACTACACCGGGAGGGACAATAACAGCAGCCCAGCGGTCCTCGCCCAAATCGAGCTTGATACTATTACCAAATGTCGAAGATTCTTTTCGATTATCCCACAAATACAAACGAAATGTAGATGGTCCAATGAAACAGAATAAGTCCGTCTGGTCCTTGTGTTCGTGCGGACCACGTACTATACCAGGTCGCGTGAGAGAAACATAGCTCATTACCGGACAAACTCCGCTACCTATCTCATCCTGTCGGAATAACTCAACCAACCAACCGCGATCATCATTGTACTGTTTCAAATAACGAACAATTACACCCTCAATTTCGGACTTCATGGCATTAACTTCTCCTTATTTCCTTGAAGGAATGCTTCAAGCGCTTCTTTCCAGTGACACATGCAATTCAAACCCTCTTGGACTAAACTGTTGTTTGCCAGCGAAGACATTTTTGGACGATGAGCTGGCCGAGGGAATTCATCCGATTTGCAGGGACGAATCTGCACCTTCATCCCTAAACATTCGAAAATAGCTTGCGCAAAACCATACCAAGACGTCTCACCTTCAGAGGAACAATGCACAACACCGGTAAGGTTATTCTCCATCACAGCCAAAGTTTGTCGAACAACTTCAACAGTCCAGGTGGGATTACCTACTTGGTCATCGACTACTTTCAGGGGGGTAATAATCTCTTCACGCTGCATGGCTCGCTGTTGATTGTAACCCAGTTTTATCATAGTGCGAACAAAGTTTCGTCCTCCCTCACCATATAACCATGCCAGACGAAGGATGACGTAGTTGTCCATAGTAGCAGCCAGCGCTCTCTCCCCTTCCAATTTACTCCGGCCATAAACTGTCTGCGGATTTGGAGAATCAGACTCCACATAAGCCGATCTTTTCTCCCCATCAAATACATAATCCGTTGAATAGTAAATCATCCGAGTCCCAATATCTCGGCAAACTTCCGCGATATTCCTGGTTCCATCAGCATTGACTGCCATCGCTAAACCAGTATTCGATTCACAACCATCAACGTCAGTATAGGCTGCCGCATGGATCACAACTCGGGGATTATAACTTATGATAACATCTCGTACAGAACTGGAGTCAGTAATGTCGACATCTTCGATATCAATACCACTCACATCATACCGGGAACTTAGTCCACGTATAAGGTCGCTGCCAAGTTGACCTCGGCTGCCAGTTACCAGCACTTTAGTTTTCATCACCATTCACCTCAGCAACAATATCCTGCAAGTACTGCCGGTAAGAGTTGTTACCCATCTTTTCCAGAAGTGCATCCATTTGCTTTCGGTTAATGAATCGCATCCTGTATGCGATTTCTTCGATACAGGCGATTTTCTGACCTTGCCGTTTCTCGATTGTAGCTATGAAATTGCTCGCATCCAGCAAGCTCTCATGGGTCCCTGTATCGAGCCACGCAATTCCGCGCCCCAGACGAACGACTTTCAAATTGCCACGTTCGAAATAAACCCTGTTAATATCGGTTATCTCCAATTCACCCCGGGCAGATGGTTTGAGCGATTTAGCAATCGACACCACATTTGAATCGTACAGGTACAGTCCCGTTACAGCATAGCTGGATTTGGGCTCAGACGGTTTCTCTTCGATTGACAGCACCCTGCCGTTTTCGTCAAACTCGACTACTCCATATCTATCAGGATCCTTGACATTATAACCAAATACTAAAGCCCCATCATGGAATGTTCTGGCTTCCCTTAGAAAATCATAGACACCATAAAAAACATTATCTCCCAGAATAAGAGCAATGCTGTCTTCGCCAATGAAATCTTCTCCGATCAGAAACGCCTGCGCAATCCCTTCAGGATTTTCTTGTACTTTGTATGAAATATCGAGCCCGAGGATGTGACCGTTGCCAAGAAGCTCTCTAAACTTTGGGGTATCTTCCGGTGTGGAAATAATCAATATCTCCGTGATTCCAAAAAGCATCAAAGTTGACAGTGGGTAGTAAATCATGGGTTTGTCGTATATTGGCATGAGTTGCTTGCACGCCACCTGAGTTACGGGGAACAGGCGACTGCCACTGCCACCGGCCAGGATTATCCCCTTATTGATATTGCTGCTCATAGCTGTACTATCCTTCGACTCCGCTCAGGATGACAGGAACAATTGTTCGCCTTGGCAGGTTGGGAGATAAGCCCCCACCCTACACGAAGCAATGAATCAATATTTGCGTATGACATCCTATCGCTTGTCATACATTTCCTCATAATATTCTTGATACTGTCCACTGATACAGTTCTCCAACCATTCTTCATTTTCCAGATACCACTTGATTGTTCTTAGAATCCCTTCCTCGAATGTCACGCTTGGCGTCCACCCAAGCTCATGCTTGATCTTTGTCGCATCGATAGCATACCTGCGATCGTGACCGGGACGATCATTGACATAAGTAATAAGCTCCGACCTCGTTCCTTCGCCAAGTAGCTCGTCCATTGATTTGCAAATCAAACGTACCAACTCAATATTTTCAACTTCATTGTGTCCGCCGATATTGTACGTCTCGCCTGCACGACCATCATGAAATACGAGATCAATTGCTCGGCAATGATCTTCGACATAGAGCCAGTCCCGAACATGCCGACCGTCGCCATACACCGGTAGTGCGATACCGTTCCGTGCGTTGCGAATCATCAATGGAATGAGCTTCTCGGGAAACTGGTACGGCCCGTAGTTGTTGGAACAGTTCGTTGTCACAACATCCAATCCGTAGGTCTTGTGATACGAACGCACCAAATGATCGCTGGACGCTTTCGAAGCCGAGTAAGGCGAATTGGGATTATACGGCGTCTCTTCAGTGAAATACCCCGTCTCCCCCAGCGACCCGAACACTTCATCGGTGGAAACATGGTGAAACCGAAATGGAACATCTGCCCTTCTTTTTTCCATTATGCGACGGGAAAGTTCGAGGAGATTAAAGGTGCCTATGATATTCGTTTCGATGAACGCTGTCGGCCCGGTAATTGATCGATCAACGTGCGACTCAGCAGCCAGATGAATCAGTCCGGTTGGTTGATGACGATTGAAGCAGTCCTCGAGAGCAGTGTAATCACAGATATTTATCCGCTCAAAAACATAGTTATCAGCAGATTCGATTGCTTTGAGATTTGACAGATTACCGGCATAGGTAAGACAATCAATATTGATAAACAATGTGTCGCTGTACTTGGGGACAAGATACAATAGCAAATTTGACCCGATAAAACCAGCTCCACCTGTAATAATGATTCGTTGTTTATACTCCACTACCATCCTATTTTCGAATCTGGTTGTTGTCTTCTGATAAATAATTACAGCATTGGGGGATGAAGTGCAAGTTTAAGTTTGCGTTGGTCGTAACTGCGCCAGTTTCGACTGTTGTTACAGTCTAACAGTTTCAGTCATTGTCACCCCAGCATACGCTGGGGTCCAGAGGGCATCGTCTGTTCTTATGACTGGCGGCGCAGCGGCCAGAATGACCCCGATCATCAACATCGTTACAATGATGTGCATATTCAAAAGAAGCACGAAGATCAGGCGGAGTCAAGGCAGAACCTGCCATATTGAGAGACCTCTCCCCCAACAAAAAAACGCCTTCCGGCGCTTCAAAAAAGTGGCGCCCCCCAGAATTGAACTGGGGACACACGGATTTTCAGTCCGTTGCTCTACCAACTGAGCTAGGGCGCCATTGTCGTTCAGCGAGCAATTAATTATCTTTTCGACTGAAGTCAAAGTCTATTTTAGTTACTTCCAAACAAATAGGCTTTCGTTTGAGATGAAAACAACATCGCCATCCCCCCTCCTGCCAATAACATAAGAATAATATTCTCGTAATGACTATAGCCAAAGATAGCCAGCAGAATAATCAAACCATTGATTACAATCTGCCCATACCAGCCCCATGTCTTGAGTCCTATATACGCATAGGCCATAATGATTAACAACACTCCCAGAAGTAAAAACA
>QNAG01000160.1 GCA_003641415.1 Candidatus Zixiibacteriota bacterium
TTCGTGACCCTGGGAAGCGACTGCCTTTGGTAGTGCTCCCACTACATCACCAAGGCCGCCAGTTTTAATAAATGGGGTCATCT
Organism: Candidatus Zixiibacteriota bacterium; assembly: GCA_003641415.1. Classification (GTDB taxonomy): domain Bacteria; phylum Zixibacteria; class MSB-5A5; order GN15; family FEB-12; genus B120-G9. Next base: position 84 of record QNAG01000160.1, read on the forward strand.
CGGAAGCAGCAAAGCAGATTCTCATATTAGTTCTCTTCTTTCACAGTCACTGTTATTTCAGGCTGAACCTGAGCATTTATATCAATACTTCGCAAATAAGCGGCAGCTTCTTCTGGACTTGTAGGATTTATATAGAAACCGGACCCCCACTCAAAACCAGCCACTTTGGTCAACTTAGGCATGATTTCAAAATGCCAGTGGTAGTATTCATGATGATCCTTGGAAACTGGCCTGGTATGAAGAACGTAGTTGAAAGGAGCATCATTAAGGGCAATTTTTAATCTCAGAAGAATATCTTTGAAAGCATGCGCCAGCACTGTAAAATCGGATTCGCTCATCTCCAGATAGCTTGATTGATGCGTTTTTGGAAGAATCCAGGTCTCAAATGGAAACCGTGAGGCGAAAGGTTCTATTGCGATGAATGAATCATAATCATTGACAATTCGTTCTTTATCAATCAACTCCTGACGAACAATGTCACAAAAGACACATCGCTCCTTAAATTCGAAGTATTTGCGACTGCCATCGATTTCCTCAAGTACTTTCTTGGGGATAATGGGAGTTGCTATCAACTGGCTGTGAGCATGCTCCAGCGATGCCCCAGCAGCAGCTCCGTGATTTTTGAATATTAAAATGTACTTCAAACGACGATCGCGCTCAAGATCCATCATTCTTTCGCGGTATACCCATAAAACATCACGGATAGTATTTTCATTCATTTGAGCCATATCACATGCGTGATCGGGGGTTTCAACAATTACTTCATGAGCGCCAACACCCTGCATCATGTCATACAGTCCGTGCGGTTCACGAATCAGTTCACCCTCAACAACCAAAGCTGGATACTTATTTGGAAAAACACGAAGCGACCAACCCGGCTTATTGGGCTCGGTATCGGATTTACGGTAGGCCAGGATCTCAGGAGGGGTATTATCTTCATGACCGGGACAAAACGGACACAGGCGGGCTGGACCAGGTTTGGGTACAGACTCAAAAGAACTAGGGCGTCGACTTCGGTCGGTAGATATTATAACCCAACGTCCGGTGACAGAATCTTTCCTTAATTGCGGCATGTTTCTCAAACCTCCAAGTCACGAGTATATGTTTCCGCATCGCCCACGTCGACATCACCAATCGAATGTTGTTCTTTCTCAGGCACAATCGAAATCCAGGATACCATCCCGACTATCATCCCCGGAAGCTAATGTTCGCAGTATATCAATCTCATAGCGTGATATATCGCAATGGCGTCTCCGAGTTACTACTTCGGCTGTTTCTACCGCTTTGTCAACACGGTACTCAGTATAACCGTCACTTCCCCCCCAGCGGAAAGATGGTACTTCCTTGTCAGCAATTAAAGTACCTCCAAAGATATTGCAACAAACACCAATATTAATTCCGGTATTTAGCAACATACCAATACCAAATTTTGTATGGTCTCCGATAATTGAGCCGAGCTTCAACAGACCGGTATCAGTAAGTTGTCCGTTGATTAATACACGTATGCTTGAGTAGTTGTTCTTGAGATCAGAATTTGTTGTCATAGCACCGAAATTGACCCAAGGCGCTACATAGCTATGGCCAATGAAACCAGCGTGATATTTATTTACATAAGCATGGAAAACCGATTCTTCAACTTCTCCACCCACTCGACAACCGGGACCAATTGACGATCCCGTTATCTTTCCAGCCAGAACCGAACAATCTTCGCCTATATAGCAAGGGCCATAAACAGCGGCATGAGCATCTATCTTAGTGTTTGCACCGATGTAGACCGGACCGTGGGAAGCATCAATTACTGCTCCCGGACTGACTCTCACCCCTTCACTTAAAAGGATATCCTGATCGTTCACCAGAGCAGCCCCTTCGTTAATATCAACCTTTTCTGAGCCGTTATGAATTGATTGCAGACGTTTGATATCAACTTCAACTTCACTCTCGATATCAGCAATAAGGTCCCAGGCATGACGATAGAGGGTTGCTGATGTATTTCTTGTGGGTATTTTTTCCGTTTGATTTCTCACCAATTGTTCGAACTCGACAGGTTTCGCTACAGGGGGAAGAGAATCTGTTAAAGCGGATGTTAGAAAAACAGCAGCAACTTCTCCTTCTGCGGTGATGTATCGTGTGGACAAATGTGACTGCTTGACAAGTTTTGGCAGATCCCCAACATTTCTTAGTCTGCCATTGATAAACAACACGTCACTTTCAGAATGATTGATGCTGTTTACTGGGATGCCGGACCAGTTTTCAGCCACCAATGAAACCAAATGTGAACGACAAGCAAAAGTCACCTCAGCGTCAGGGAAGTATCGTCCTCTGCTCTGAAATAATTCAACAATACCAGTTCTTAGAAGATATACAGGTCTGATATAAGTCAGAGGATAGAAACTTGTGTATAAGTCGTCTTCGTAAAAGCAGACAATTAACGCCATTCTAATCCTGAAGTATCTAGTGTAACTGCAATAATATGTATATCGGTCAAGTCGGCACTCCCATTTATAATTTCAATAAACGACTTTAACCCCACAGAGAGCAAGCAGTTTCTTAAGTTGGCTCACATTAGTCAGTTACGAGCGCTAATATGCTTATCCTTCTGCATTCATATTTATTATTGGTTGTTATCTGGGTATTCGGGGAACAAAATGAAACGGGAGATGTTTTTTTCATAGACATTTTAAGAATGGTTATACATTCTTGTTGATCAAAGAAGAAACAGAAAAAAAGGTTACTTTATCATGTTGATTGTTTCTGATGCAGCAGAGATAGAACTCAAGAAAGTCCTTGGGGCTGACACAAACAAAGGCAAGGAATTGATTGTCACTTTTCAGGGTGTTGGCTGAAGTGGTCCCAATTTGGGACTGACTCTGGATGAGTCAATTGATGATCTTTATAAATTGGAATCCAATGGAATTGAAGCCTTCATAGATTCAAACTTAATGAAATTACTTAGCGACTACGGCGATATCATTATTGATTTTGTCACTTTTCCTTCCGGACCAGCGGGGTTCTCCATCAGGGTTGGCGATCCAGTCCAGTGTGATTCCAACGCTTGCAGTACGTGCGGCTAATCGAAATAGAGAGAGAATGAGAAAGTTGATTGGCGGTCTGATAACAGGCTGCCTTTTTCGTTTATCTTCAGGAATTGTGGTGGATAAGCTATTTATGATTTGATAACGATAGAGTATCTTTCCAGAATTCTATTTAGCAGCTTTCTTAAAATAGATAACTACACCTAACAATAATCCGATGACCACGAAACCCAATATCAAGAGCATAACAGGAACCGGGAAAACGTCCTGCTGGACAAGATAAGGCAAAGTTCTTAAAGCAATATTGAGGATGATCATCAAAATACCGGTGATCAGCGCCCGACGTTGTCCTCCCGTAGTAGCATGACCAAGTAGAGCACCCGTAGTTGTATGAAAAGCTATCATTGATACCCGCTCTAACAAATTCCAGGATAACAACCCTGTTAAAGGTAGTAAACCTGTTAGATAGAAAGCTTCAGCTACACCCAAACCAGCGCCAAAACCTGCACCAGCTAACATTCGATAGTGCATCTGTAGCTTCCCAAGAGATGAAAGCGTAAACACCGAAAGTACTTTCAAACCCTCTTGAATAATCCCAGCGGGAATCATCGCAAGCAAAACCAAGAAGTATGTCGGTGGCTCAACCGCTATGCCGGGGGCATGTGAACCAGAGAGGAAATATTCCTGCAAAGGAATCTGTACCCATACAATTACTATAATTGACGCAACACCTGAGAGGAAAGCATAAATCAGTTCTTTTCTCTTGATATCTCTCCCAACAAAAAACAATACAGCAACAATACTTGCTAAAAAATACATTAGGAAATTAGGCAATAAAGAACCAAGCTTCTGCAAAGTAAATGCAGGTAGTTGAGGTTTCGATTTCGATAGTAGCCTTACAACATCAAGGTAAGCTCTCAATTTCTGAGTGGGAATGTATAGTTTGAGCAAACGTCGGTCTTTATTAATGAACAGTTCCAATGGTTGTGGCTCGGTTAACCGAACAACAAACACAGAATCAAGGAGCTGACTGTGTAACCGTTGCCATGAGAAGTTAATTACCTCACCCTTAATTTGAGCCATAAGTCCACTCTGGGGGACAAATATGCTGTCATCAATCTGATCCCCAACCCTGATATCTCGCATGGCGAAGTAGAGTTCATACTGGTCGAGAAAATTATTATCTATAGCGAATGCATTATCATTAACAATATATGATTGTTCAACCTTTTCTCCTCCTCGAGTGAGGTACCCCTCAATCGTTTTTTCATCACGTTCAAGGGTCAGTCGTTCTGTATGATCGCTGATAGAGATTTCCAGATCATCACCGAGATAGGCGCCATTAGCAGACACATAGTGTTCACCTACAATCTTTATAACCAGTGGAGATGGAACAAAGCTATAATCCAGATGAAGGTCTTCTTTGATGACATATCCTTTTTTCCCATCAATATTACACTCTCGAATGACCTGAGATTGCAATTGGCCAAGCACCGAGTCCTTCATTAGAAACGTCCACACACGTAACTCACCAACAGGGCGATACGCTTCAAAGGAAGAGCTGGCGCTTATTGATCTTTGAGAAACAGCTGTACTAATCAGCGGAAAAAAAGCAAGAACAGAAATAAATAATACTCTTATCATAGCGGTGGAAAAATAGCGAATAATGCACTTATGTCAATCACAACACGATGATTAATTTGCATCATGTAGTTATGGTTTTCTGATTAGCTGACATTAGTTTCAACATACCCATTATCAACTGGAAAGTAAGTTCCGAAGCCTGATCAAGGAACATAATGAATTCACCAGCGGCGCCATCTCCGGCACCATCGGATATAACTCGAATAATGACAAAGGGCACTCGGCTCATACTGCAAACCTGGCCAACAGCTCCACCTTCCATCTCGGCGGCAACAGCGCCAAACTCACGCTGGAGCCATTTTATCCGTTCCTTATCAGAGACAAAAGAATCTCCCGTGGCGATCGTTCCTACGACTAATTGACTCGGAGATTCTTCGTCAATGGATTTTTCTTCCCAGGCATCACTGGCCAGCCGTACCAGTTTGGGATCAGCCTCGAACAGACGGGTCATATCTGGAATCTCGCCATGCCGTCGGCCAAAAGCAGTCAAATCGATATCATGTTGCACGACGTAGTTTGATACTACTATATCCCCTCGCTTCAAATGCGGTACTAATGCTCCAGCTAAACCTGAAAATACAACCGCATCAACACCAAAACGGTCAATCAAAAGTTGCGTGGCCACAGCAGCATTAACTTTTCCGACACCACAGCGGAGAAGGACAATCTTCTGTTCTGCAAGGGTTCCAAAGTGAAATTTCAAACCCGCCTGGTTTACGACTTCAGTAATTTTAGCCTGATTCTTAAACAATAAAAGCTCTTCTTCGAGCGCGCTAATCAATCCAATCATGTTTTCATTGCCCCTCGTGATAGATAATTCAATATAATCAATATCGGTTCCCGATAACAATTCGTCAACCTATCCCGGCTCTCTATAATACTCAAAAAAACAGGTGAGCCTTACGACTCACCCTGAAATCAACTCTAATCAGTAGATATAATCTACTTTACCGATCCAATTGTAATCTTCTGACTATCGTCCTTACGTTTTTCTTTGTCCGGATCCACCGAGTTTAGAATCCACTGCATACCTTTTTCTTCCCAATCAGGTTCAGTAGAGGCATCGATATACCTTTCCCACTCGTAAATACCGCTCTCTTTAGCAATGGAAATAAACTGCATTTTGATTTTAGGACTGGAGAAAATGACTACAGACCTTAGCATTCCACCTTCTCGAGCAGCCGATTGACCTTTTTTCATGTGGTCCTGAGCAAATTTCGACAACATTTGAAGCGATCTCATATCCACAAAAACAGTGAAATCGCCCTGAATATCATCAACTGCTGCCGAAAAATCCCTGGCCCATTGAGCCATTTCCTCACCAGGGATGGTATCCCCAAAAGTCAATCGGAAGCCGTAATCGGTCTTTTTTATCAGATACATCCAAAGCCTTTCCTTGGCAATGTTTATCTTCCCTCTTCCACAATGTCGGTCTAACATAAAAAAATTTAAGCTTATTAAAATTTAAATTTTGAGTTAGGCGATGCCTTTACACTAACAGGCTGTTGAAAAAGTGCTTTTTCATGCTCCTTTGCTAACATGAATGTCATCCCCGCGAAAGCGGGGAACCAGTAACTTATTGATCAATATGGATTCCTGCCTTCGCAGGAATGACAA
>QNAG01000161.1 GCA_003641415.1 Candidatus Zixiibacteriota bacterium
ACAGTTTGCTTTTACTGCAAATGTCAATGGTTATATGATGCGTGAGCGACCGGCTACTAATATCATGATGGGGGCTTTCTACGCAGAGTCGTTGCTGCTGGCTGAAACCGGCAACGCTGCCGGATCAATTCAGATTGCCGGCACGGCCCGGCCCGAGCAATTACCATTCTTCATTGCCGCTTGTGACTACACCCTGATGGGTGAGGAGCTTTTTGCAGCTTCAGCTTACTTATCACACGAGCCATTGATGTTAGGTGGTTTGAAGGGACAGGACCTGGTTAAAGTTGTTATTATTTTATTCATTATTATCGGTGTGATCCTTGTGACATTTGGTGTTGGCGATTCTTATACCAGTTGGTTTGATGCTGTATAGATAATGAAAGGTTGTAACAGTAAATGAAAACCACAGCCCCAGTTGTTATAGCATTCCTTGGCGGCTTTATCATGGTGGTGTCATTTTTCTTCAATGAAGAAACTACCTTTGTTGGGGGGCTTTCTCAGGAATTGCTCAACTGGATGATTATCATAGGCGGTTTCACTCTTCTGCTTGGTGTGGTCTCTATCACCCGCGTCAATTGGGCAGCAGTGTCCAACAAAAAAGAGGGTTGGATTTACAAGATTTTCACGCTTCTCTCAATTTTAGTGATGTCGATTCCATCGGTTCTGCCAAATTCATGGTCACCGCTGTTAGGACGTGATGTGGGTTCGATTTACGATTGGTTGTTCAACTATTTACAGGCTCCCATGATGGCTACAATGTTCGCCACGCTTGCGTTCTATATCGCCTCAGCAGCATACCGCGCATTCCGCGCACGTAACGCTGAAGCTACGCTGCTACTCATCACAGCAACTCTTGTCATGCTGTGGCGAGTGCCTATGGGTGAATCATTTTTAAATCTGTTCCCGGGTGATATTCCATACTTCTTAAACACATACATTATGAACGGCGCTAACCTGGCGGTGCAGCGCGGTATCATAATCGGCGCAGCGCTGGGAGCGGCCTCGATGTCGCTTCGCATTATTCTTGGTATCGAGCGAACATACATGGGAAGAGGATAGCAGGTGGGATTCTGGGAAAGAATTGAACAGTTTGATCATCGGTGGATCTATCTGCTGGTAGGGCTGGCGGTGATTATTCCTTTTATTTTCCCTGCCAGTTTCCCGGTGAGTATCACACCTGAAGCGCAGTCGCTATACGATACGGTGGAGGCTTTACCTGACTCCTCGGTTGTTATGCTGGTATTTGACTACTATCCCTCTACTATGGCTGAGACCGAACCTATGGCAATCGCAGCGGCGAGGCATTTCTTCAGTAAGGATTGCCGTGTTATCACGCTAAGTAATATCCCCCTTGGGGGTCCCTCAATGGCTGAGACCGTCACACGGCGTATTGCGAATGAGTACGGTAAGAAATACGGGACCGATTTCGTAAATCTGGGCTACAAATATGGCTATGTATCAGTTCTCAAAGGGATGGGACAGTCAATTGAGGACATCTTTCCCACTGATAATAGTGGTACACCTTTGTCGCAACTGCCTTTGATGGATTCAGTGAAGAACTACGACGATGTGAAGTTCATTTTCGAAGTGGCTGACAATGCTACTGCCGACTACTGGATATCGATAGTAAATGCCGGCTATGGTGTCCCTATGGGAGTCGGCATGACAGCCGTAATGGCGCCCAAGTTCTATTCCTTTTTTGGATCCAAACAGATAGTCGGTTTGCTGGGTGGCATGAAAGGGGCGGCGGAGTATGAAATCCTGATCGGTCACAAGGATGCCGCTTTCCGTGGTATGGATGTTCAGTCACTGGTTCATTTATTGATTATTGGCTTCGTGGTGCTGGGTAATATCGGCTTCTTCGTTAGTAGGAAGCATAGACGCAGGATAGGCAAATGAGCGGTATCGAGATATTCCAAACCTGGCTGGTGGCGTTCTTTACGCTGGCGTTGTTTTCCTTCCTTTACAAGGATAACCCTGTCTATAAACTGGCCGAACATATCTTTGCCGGACTGACCACCGGATACCAGGTTGGGTTAATTTGGGATACGGTTGTCTTGCAGAAACTGTGGGACCCGATGATCTATGATGGCAAATGGTGGCTGTTTGTGCCGGGAATTCTGGGCATTATGATGTTCTCGCGGTTTACCTCGAAGTACTCATGGCTGTCGCGTATTCCACTGGCTTTCGTGATGGGCACTACCGGAGGTATTTTCCTCACTACCCAGCTTCACGGGTTGGTGTTGCCGGCAATGAAATCCACGATGCTTCCTCTCGGTGGTGGTGGTGGATTCGCAGCAGCCCTGCTGGCTGTAGTCGTTGTCGTGGGTGTGATCTCGACACTTATCTATTTCTATTTCTCCAAAGAGCACACCGGTGCGTTGGGTGTAACGGCTAAAATCGGTATCTGGTTCATTATGATATCGTTTGGCGCTCATTTTGGGTATACAGTTATGGGGCGTGTTTCGCTTCTGATAGGCAGGATGCAATTTCTTATCAATGACTGGATAGGTTCTTTCTAGTACATCTTTTAAGCCAAAGCTTTTTTCTATTCTCCGTTTTTTCCTTGTAATTCCCCAGATTCTCACGTAGCATAGAACCAACTGAGGAAAGTTTGGTATGAAAGTTATTATCCCCGTGGCCGGGGCAGGCACGCGCCTTAAGCCACACACATTGCATGTTCCCAAACCATTGATGACAGTGGGTGGTAAGCGGGTACTGGATCATGTTCTGATGCCAATTGTAGCCCTTGATCCCGATGAAGTCATATTCGTTATCGGTCATCGGGGACAGATGATTGTAGATTATATCAAGAAACATTATTCTTTCAAGTCACGCTTCGTACCACAAACCAAGCTTCTCGGTTTGGGTTACGCTATCCATTTGGCTCTGGATGCTGTCGATGATGGTCCTGTCCTGATTATTCTTGGTGATACTGTTGCTGAATGTGACTGCCATGAGTTTATAAACACAAGTGATTACGTGTTGGGTGTTAAATCAGTAAATGACCCTCATCGATTTGGTATTGCGGAATTAGAGAATGGCTGGGTAGTCGGTCTGGAAGAAAAGCCGGTCAATCCGCACGGTAATCTGGCTCTCGTTGGCGCATATTATTTCAAACAATCGATCCTGCTTAAAAAAGTGCTTCGCTCCATAGTGAACGTTGGCACAACCACCAACGGAGAGATTCAACTTACAGACGCTCTTCAAAAAATGATTAGCGAAGGTGTGAAGTTCAAGCCTTATCAAGTGAACGATTGGTATGATTGTGGAAAGAGAGACACCATTCTGGAATCCAACCGTCACCTTCTAACCAAACTTCCTCCTCCAACGCCGATTGATGGTTCGGTTTTAATCCCTCCATTGCATATTAGCCCCTCAGCAAAAATATTTCGATCAATAATTGGACCTAATGTGTCGGTTTCAGAAGGTGTAATAATTGAGAACTCCATTATTTCCGACAGCATAATAGGGGAACACTCGCGTATAAATGATACTGTTTTAGAGGACTCTATTCTCGGCTGTCGGGCGATTGTCAGGGGAAATAAAATAAGAGCAAATATAGGTGACTGGTCGGAGATTGACAACCTATAAACATCTGAAATAGTCCCATGTGAGTTGAACTCAATATCAAGGAGAGGTATTATGGCCGGGGGAAATTTTCTGTTCACATCCGAATCTGTGACTGAGGGCCATCCCGACAAGCTTTGTGATCAAATCTCGGACGGTGTTCTGGACGAAGTTTTGCGCCAGGACAAACATGGTCGAGTAGCATGTGAAGCGTTTGCGACAGCCGGTCTGGTGATAGTAGGTGGTGAAATTACTACTAATGCCTACGTTGACATTGATTCTGTTATCCGCAAGATAGTTTTCGATATTGGATATACTGATCCTCGTTCTGGTTTCTCCTATGACTCCTGTGCGATTCTGAATGCTATCGGATCGCAATCACCAGATATTGCTCAGGGTGTGGATATTGGGGGAGCCGGCGATCAGGGATTAATGTCAGGCTATGCCTGTCGCGAGACCAAAGAGTTAATGCCACTTCCGATTATGTTGGCTCATAAAATTTGCCAGCAATTAGCAAAAGTCCGAAAGACAAAGAAACTGCCATACCTCCGTCCTGATGGCAAGTCACAAGTAACAGTTGAGTACAAAAATGGTAAGCCTTATAGAATAGACACGGTGGTTGTTTCAACCCAGCACACCGAGGATATTCTTGATCGAACAGGGAAGAAAATTACAAAGAAATCGCGTGATGAGATTATTGAAAAAGTAGTTTTACCGGTAGTACCGAAGCGTATGATTGACCGAAAGACACGGTTTCTTGTCAATCCCACCGGCAAGTTTGTAAATGGTGGTCCGAAATCAGATACCGGTATGACCGGACGAAAGATAATTGTCGATACCTATGGCGGCATGGCCTCACATGGCGGGGGAGCTTTTTCAGGAAAGGATCCTACTAAAGTAGACAGGTCAGCATCATACATGGCTCGTTACATCGCCAAGAACGTGGTTGCCTCGGGTCTGGCTGATAAGTGCACGATTCAAATAGCTTATGCAATAGGCGTAGCTGAGCCTGTATCTATGATGGTTTTCACTGATCGCACACAGAAAGTCTCCGAAGAAAGAATTGTTGAATTGATTAAGAAACACTTTGACATGACTCCACAGGGAATCATCAAACAGCTTGGGTTGCTGAAACCGATATTCAAGTCCACAGCCGCCTATGGCCATTTTGGTCGCAGTGAAAAAGAATTCTCATGGGAGAAAACTGACAAAGCTAAAAAACTTGCAAAGGATGCTTGATTGAAAGCAATAAAATCTGACATAAAGAATTTTCGTCTGGCCAAACAGGGAAAAAACAAAATTGAATGGGCAGAACGTAACATGCCGGTGCTTCGCCTGATAAGGGAACGTTTCCAAAAGGAAAAGCCACTGCGTGGCATCAACATGGCCTGTTGCCTGCATGTGACAACTGAAACCGCCAATCTGGCGCGCACTCTTAAGGCCGGTGGTGCAAAAGTAGCGCTGTGCGCTTCCAATCCGTTATCGACCCAAGACGATACAGCCGCCTCGCTGGTAAAAGATTACGGCATTAGCGTGTTCGCAATTCATGCTGAAAACACCAAAACCTACTATAAACATATCCATCAGGCTCTCGATTTCAAACCACACATCACTATGGATGATGGCGCTGACCTTGTATCCACCCTGCACAGCGACCGCAAAGAACTCGTGGAAGGAGTGCTGGCCGGCACTGAAGAAACAACAACCGGTGTGATACGGCTTAAGGCAATGGCAAAGGGAGGAAAGTTGCCATTTCCTGTAATTGCGGTCAATGATTCCAAAACCAAGCATTTTTTCGACAATCGCTACGGCACCGGACAGTCGACTCTTGACGGCATTATGCGTGCTACCAATATGCTTCTGGCTGGTTCAACAATAGTTGTGGCCGGTTATGGCTGGTGCGGACGAGGACTGGCAATTCGGGCTAAAGGGATGGGCGCTAATGTTATCGTAACTGAGATTGATCCTGTCAAGGCAATTGAAGCGGCTATGGATGGATTCATGGTCATGCCAATGTCACAAGCTGCTTCAAAAGGAGACTTGTTCATAACTGTAACCGGCGATATTCACGTTATCCGCCTTGAGCATTTTAAGAAAATGAAAGACGGCGCTATCGTCTGTAATTCAGGCCACTTTAACGTTGAATTGGACCTTGAATCATTAAGTAAGGCTTCAAAAAAGCGTCGCCTGGTGCGTCCTAATGTTGAAGAGTTCACTCTTAAGGGAAAGCACATTTTTATTCTTGCTGAGGGTCGCCTGATAAATCTGTCCGCTGCTGAGGGACACCCGGCGATGGTTATGGATATGTCGTTTGCCAATCAAGCTCTGGCGGCGGAATATGTGATGAAAAACCACAAAAAGCTTGAGCGCAAAGTCTATATCGTTCCGGATAATATCGATAAGAAGATTGCCGCTTTGAAATTGAAATCAATGGGCATTCGTATCGATCGCCTGACTCCTGAACAGAAAGAATACCTCAGCTCCTGGGACATGGGGACATAGCAGAAAAAACAAAACTCCAATTTGATGGCTCGCAGTATTACTGCTGCGCAATACAAAGCTGCTCCTTCATGGAGGGGCTTGTTGAAAAATCCCAGTCAGCGTTACCATGAGGGATGAGACAAGCCCCGCCCCTGCGCGAGAGGGGATTGGAATTTCGCGTAGTTACTATGGAATAATGAAAAAGAGTTGTAGAAAGATGAGGCTACCTAGTTCTTTATTAAAAGAACCAAAAAACGTGGTCGCAGAGCGCCACAAAATAAGGAGGTAGCCTCATGAGAA
>QNAG01000162.1 GCA_003641415.1 Candidatus Zixiibacteriota bacterium
AGGTCATCGAGTGATTCAGCCTACGGGTTCTATCTGTCAAGATCCTTCCCAAAACTACCGACGTATGGAGTCGATTTCTGTAGATCGAGTAGTTGAAGAGGTAACGGGAGTAATTGAAACCTCTGTTAGTTGAGGATAAACGGTGAATCTGGCCGAATTTATTATTCATATCGAATCTTTTAACGCCAATGTGAATATTCCTCTTGTGCGAAAGGCATACGAGTTCTCCAATAACGCCCATGCCGGGCAGATGCGGATGTCGGGAGAACCGTATGTGAAACACTGCCTTGAGGTTGCCTTTATCTTGGCAGAGCAACACATGGATTCTACTACTCTCGCTGCTGGTTTAATTCACGATGTTGTTGAGGATACCGAAATTACAATCGAACAAATTCGCAGTGAGTTTGGTGATGAAATAGCTGATCTGGTAGATGGTGTGACTAAGATTGGTTTGGTTAAATACAAATCACGGGAAGAACGCCAAGCAGAGTATTTTCGAAAGATGCTGCTTACTATGGCTCGGGATATTAGAGTTATCCTAATCAAACTAGCCGACCGTTTGCACAACATGAGATCGTTAGATTCCTTATCTCCTGAAAAGCAACACCGAATTGCACAAGAAACCCGTGATATCTATTGCCCTCTGGCGCATCGTTTCGGTATTAACAAAATCAAGATGGAACTTGAAGACCTGTCCCTTAAATACCTCGAACCGGATATATATCATGAACTGATCAATAATATTCAGGAGGGGAGATCGGAAAGAGAAACCTACATCAGAAAGGTGGTAAAACCTTTGAAGGCTTCGTTGTCTGAAGCCGGTATTGCTGCTACTGTTTATGGCCGAGCAAAGCATCTTGATTCAATCTACCGTAAAATTCGAGTGCGGGGAGTACCTTTTGAAGATATTTACGACCTGTTTGCAATCAGGTGTATTGTTCGCACAGTTCGTGAGTGTTACCATGCTATGGGGACGATTCACTCTATGTGGAGACCAATCGAGAATCGTTTTCATGATTACATAGCCAATCCCAAGCCCAACGGTTACAGGTCACTTCACACAACGGTATTCGGTCCGGATAACCAACGAGTGGAAATTCAAATTAGAACTCATCATATGCACCATATAGCCGAAAATGGAATAGCCGCTCACTGGCTTTACAAAGAAGGTCGCCATGAAATGAGTAAGTCGGACAGACAGATGGTTTGGCTTCGGGATGTTCTCGAGTGGCAGAAGGATATGACTAACCCTGCCGATTTCCTGGAATATCTAAAAATTGACCTCTACTCGGATGATATCTTTGTTTATACACCTGATGGTAAGCTTATTCATTTGCCGAAAGGAGCCACTCCGTTAGACTTTGCTTTCCAGATTCATACCGAAGTTGGGATTCATTGTGCAGGGGCTAAAATCAATAACCGTTTGCAGCCGCTTTCAACCGAACTGAAGACAGGTGATATGGTAAAGATTATCACTAATCAAAACCGTACACCTTCACATGACTGGCTTAAGCTGGTACATACTTCCGCTGCCCGGAGTAAGGTTCGCAGGTGGCTAAAACAGGCTGGTTTTGAACAATCAGTGTCACTCGGTCGCGAGATACTCCAACGTAAACTTCGAACATTGCGACTGACTATTCCAAACGACAATATCATGCAAGGCTATGCTGAACAGCTTAACAGAAAATCAGTAGAAGATCTGATGGCTTCTATTGGCAACGGAGAAATCTCAGCTCTGAAAGTTATTTCTCTAATACAACCAGATAAGCAAAAAAAAGGTATAGGTTTAGTTAACAAGGTTATCAATCGGATTCGAGGGTCACAAGGTATAAAGATTCATGGTTTGGACAATATGATGTTTCGTTTTGCCGGTTGCTGTCAACCTATTCCAGGAGAAGATATAGTCGGTTTTATAACGCGAGGTCGAGGTGTTACTGTTCATCGAAGTGATTGTAATGTCGCTATGGATCTTCAATTACAGTACCCTGAACGACAAATCGAAGTTAGCTGGGATACGACTAGCGATCAGTCGTTTGTGGTTCGAGTTAAGCTTATTGTTGAAGACCGTAAGAATATGCTTCGGGATATTATGGAAGCTGTTGCCGACTTTGATACCAATGTCTGTGCCGCGGAGATGTACGCTCGCGATACAACAGCGGTTGGTGAGTTTGTGATAGAAGTTTCTTCACTATCTCATCTGAACCGTATTCTTGATAAAATTCGCAGAGTTAAGGGAGTTATTAGTGTAGCTCGCATGCTGGGTAAAGAGAAGGGTGACATTAAACCGGATGAAAGTTAGCAAGTAAAGCCGTTCTTCTGACTAATCAAAGACCACTTTCAATTGAAGTGTATCATTCTGGCGAATGATAATGACTTCAGCCGAGTCTCCCTTGCGGTATTTGTTAAGAGAATTCATATAGTCGTAGATGTTGCCCACCTTAGTGTCTCCGATTTTAATAATGACATCACCCTCCAGCAATCCAGCGTGTTCACCTGGTCGATCAGAAGATACTCCGTCAATGCGCAGTCCCTCTACCTTTGTAATAAAATCTGGAGTTATACCGAGTGTTACAGAGAAATTGCGTTTCTGTATTCCTTTGGAGTCACCAGTTTTATGAAATGTCAATGACCCATCGAATTGATCAAAATGAACTATAAGTTCAGTTACTAAATTAGCTACTTGTACTATTCCCTCACAATCAATTTTATCAATGTCATCCTCGGGAGTGTTGTAATCTGGATCTGTAACAGTAAAGAAATTCAGCACCGGGATGCCGCATTTATAGAATGAGGTAAAATCTGACGGTCCTACTCCGGAGTTTATTACTGTTACTTTAAGATCACCGGGAGATAAAGAGTCGAAGTAAGCCTTAAAAGCCTGGCATGTCCCTGTCCCTGAGATAGCTAAACCATGTTTCTGCTCAGACATTCGTCCTATCATATCAATGTTAATCATCATTCGCACTTTCGAGGAGTCAATACTCATATGGTGAGTGAAATAACTTGAACCGAGAAGTCCATATTCCTCCCCAGAGAATGCAATGAATAGCAATGAGTATTTCATGTCGCCCCGTTGGGATGCAAAGTATCGTCCTAATTCTAATAAAGCTGCCGATCCCGAGCCATTGTCATTAGCTCCGTTGTGAATCCGCGGTTCCTTCCCGTGGTAGCGAGAACCCGATCCTGTTCCTCCCCATCCGAGGTGGTCATAATGAGCTCCAATAATCACGGTTGTATCAACTTTGCCCGGCAAATACCCTACTACGTTATATCCTGTATCCTGAAAGTTTTTATAGATAAGAGGACCATAATGCTCAAGATCGAGTTGAGTGCTATCTTCAGGAGGGGTGCTATTATCGCCATATTTGACATCATTTGAATCATTAGTGATCCCATAAATGCTTACTTTTATATCAAGAGAATCGCCAAATATGGTTTGGTGGTTGGCCTTTACAAATGATAGTGTTTTACCAAAGGGAAATGGTTGAAGAAACGTTCCAGAGTCCCCTTTCGGTTCAAGTCCTAATTCTGATATTATATTAATGATGTACTGGGCAGCTTTCAATTCTGACTCAGTACCAACGCGTCGTCCTTCAAGTGAGTCATGAGCAAGAACTGCTATGTGATTATATATGGAATCTGCTGTGATAGTGTACCCTGTGTTGCTCCCAGTGACAGGGGATGACATCAGAGCAACGATACTGAAAATGATAATATTTCCAAATCTCATTGCTGTTACCTTCCTTAGTTAGCAATTCAATACCAGTCAGCAGACAGATATTCAGGAGCTTTTCTGTCTATATGGACAGCAATATGTATACGAGTCAAGTGGTTGTCACGTATTTTCCGCATTATACAGGTTTTACAACGCAACAGCGTGTTTTGGTTGATCTGCAGATGGACATATTTCATATTAATATGTGCTAAACAATATAAGAGAGAAATACCCAATTTTGGCGGGTATGTTGGATTTTGTTTTTCCACCACTTTGTGCCGGGTGTGGCAAATTCGACGAATCGGCTGAAGGAATCTGCGAATCCTGCCAAAAGGCGATAGAAACGTTCAGCTTGCCAATCTGTTTAAGCTGTGAATCTGTACTGCAAGAGAATGTAAAATGTCCTATTTGTGCTGACAAAGTTTTCCCCCTCTTTGCCTATGGCAATTATCAACCACCACTACAAGAAATAATTATCCAGTTTAAGTTTAGAGATGTTCTTGGACCGGTTAAATTGCTTACGGCTAATCTGGTAGAAACTTTTGCTTCTAAGTTACAGCATCTGTCCGCAGATTGTTTGGTGCCTGTTCCGCTTCACCCACAACGGGAACATCGAAGAGGATATAATCAGGCAAATATTATCGCTGAAACTCTATCTCCACTATTGGAATTGCCTGTCAGGGCTAATCTAATTCAGAGAACTGGAAAGCGCCGTCCGCAAGCAAGGCTGAATTTCGCTAGCAGAGCGCAAAATGTTAAGGGGGCTTTCTCTATAACACAAAAACAATCGGAACCGGAGAAAATTCTTCTTGTTGACGATGTTGTGACAACCGGCGCAACTGTTACTGAGCTTAAGAAGGTACTTGAGAAAGCGAGACATAAGGTAGTTGGGGTCATAGCGTTGGCGCATGGTGTTTAGATAAACATGAAGATAGAAACACTTGTAGACGATTATTTGGACTACCTGAAAATGGAACGGGGTTTATCAAAAAATAGTATCTCTTCATATCGTCGGGATTTAATTGAATTTGCGAGTTCTCAACTCTTTAAGAAAATGAAGAAAGTAAGTCCTGCTGTAGCTAATGACTATATAGCTTTTCTTAATCATCGTGGTCGCAAGCCAACTACAATAGCCCGAAAGATTTCATCTCTGAAGGGATTCTGCGCATATCTTGTGGACAGGGGTATGTTGAAAGAGAATCCTTTTGCAACGCTCTCAGCTCCAAAAATATCACGGTATCATCCCGGATATCTTTCTCCGGCAGAGATACAGCAAATCATTGATGGAATAGACCTTACACAGCGTCAGGGGTGGCGAGACCGAATGGTGATAGAACTGTTGTATGGCAGCGGTTTGCGAATTTCGGAACTGATTGATCTACGACTTAATGATATTGAAAGTGAAGCAGGATTCATTCGCGTGACAGGAAAGGGGAACAAGCAGCGGCTTGTACCCTTAGGAAAGTTTGCTCAAGAGGCGATTGAGATGTATCTTCGCTCCGACATCTCCAGATCAGAGTTTGCATCAGGTAATCGCCTGTTGCTCAATAGATTCAGGAAGCCATTTTCGCGTGTAGGTTTGTGGAAATTGGTTCGTAGATGTGTGTTGCGAGCAGGTATCAGCAAGCCAGTTTCACCCCATACGTTTCGTCATTCATTTGCTACCCATATGATTGAGGGCGGGGCTGACTTAAGAATAGTGCAAGAAATGCTCGGTCATGCCGATATTAGTACAACACAGATTTACACGAGAATTGATCAGGACTATATCGTTGCTGAGCACAGAAAGTACCATCCTCGAGAATTGGCCGGGTCCAAAGACGACTGACCTACGCGTTGGGACATCGTATCATTTCGCTCTAAAACAATCAGGGGTCAGTCTTAACTTCCACATAGAACAGTTCTTCCGCGATAAAAAAGTTACTATACACTATTTTGACACTTTGGATTCTCTCATAATGATATGTAGGCGTTTCCCTATTGATCTTATCATTATTGGCAGTCGCTCTGACATGTCAAGAGATATCGAACTTGTCCGGGCTATTAAGGAGAATGTGTTTTTATCAATAACTCCAATTGTCCTGTGTAACCCCGAACCCAGAGATGAGGATGTTATGGCTGCCTATGAAAGTGGAGCCGAGGATTTCATCTATGGTAAGTGGGTTGATAAGTTGGTTGAAGTACGCATCCGCAAGGCAATAGAGCGAAGTCGACGGGATTTGGCTATTAATCCATCTACAAGGTTACCTGGTCCTACGATAATCGAGCGAGAGATAAGCCGCCAACTAAAGATGAAATCCGAATTTGCAGTATGCTATGCAGATCTTGATAATTTTAAGGCTTATAATGATTACTATGGATATGTTTATGGTGACAAGATAATCCAGTTAACCGCCAGAATTATCAAGGATGTTGTATTCGATCTTTGCCCGGGTGGTTTCGTTGGACATATTGCAGGAGATGATTACATCTTCATTATTGCTATAAACCAAGTCGATGAAATCTGTAGAGCCGTTCTTAAGATATTCGATTCGATTATCCCATGTAAATATGAGCCACAAGATCGTGAGCGAGGATATATCACGACTGTCAACCGTCGGGGAGAGGTTGAGAATTTTTCTATCCTG
>QNAG01000163.1 GCA_003641415.1 Candidatus Zixiibacteriota bacterium
ATTGAGTACGTATATATCATGACCGAAAGTCATGGCGATGGGAGAACCGGCAATTAACATAACAGAAACATAATCAGCCTGACCGTCGTGGTCATCATCCGCTGCCCGATAAAACAGTACCTGATTTTGGACACCAACAGCAACAAGTTTCTCGCCTGTCGTATCATCCCCGAAATAGCCTGTTACAGGACCGGTAGTGATTATTTTAGAGGTATCAAACTCACGAAACAACGGTACCGGATGCGCTCGGCCGGTGTGAACACTGGCCAGAGCGGTATCGAATAAAGTATCTGCGTCGGGAGTGTAGAACCTGCTAATATAGCGTTCCCCTTCAGTAGTAAAAACAGACAGCAGGTTCCCTGAGGCCACAATCAGTTCATCAGTTCCATCCCGGTTAAGGTCGTCTGCAATTACGTTAAGCTGATAAACAGGCACACCAACTCGTACTGGAAAACCGGGGGCGAGTTTGTTTGTTTCCA
This sequence comes from Candidatus Zixiibacteriota bacterium, assembly GCA_003641415.1. Classification (GTDB taxonomy): domain Bacteria; phylum Zixibacteria; class MSB-5A5; order GN15; family FEB-12; genus B120-G9. Next base: position 480 of record QNAG01000163.1, read on the forward strand.
GATCAAAGCGTATTTTTAGATCATCAACATAAATGTTCTGTACAGTTGTGTCAGCAACACGACTTATGCCGGTCAGGTAAATATGAGTATTGTTGCCAGAGTTGTCTATAGCCGGAGGGTTAGTATTGGGAGTGAAGGAAGTATTGCGGTCGTCACGATACATATCATCTTCGCTTCCATAACCACTTCGGTAGTAACCACCAAAGTTGACGAGTCCATCACCCTCGACTAAACTTATGAATCGTCGATCCGAATCCCATTGGAGATCGTTGTCATCGAAGTTGTTCATACCGTCACCGTCATAATCCATACCAGCAACAGCCTCATCGACGTGATAAATAAGCATCCCTGAGCCAGGCATCAATTGGTCGTACTCAGGTGTATATGGTCCGTACCCGACTAAGTTACCATCATCATCCCTGATAACCTCTACCGGTCCTTGGATGACACTGGTGGCCGAATCCGCTCGAACGCCGGTTTCTTTGCCATCAATTTCAATGACACGATTTTCCAACAGGTAGTACTCTTTTTCAGTAATTGGGATTCGTGCAATTTTAATGCTGTCAGTCACCATTGCCGCAGCAGCCAGGGTGATATCTGTTCCCTGACGGAAGTCATAAACATCGACAAAACCAAGGTAAGCTCGCGACCATGCTGTAGGGAACAAAGGCATCGCTCCATACACCTTGCCTGTTTCAAACCCGAAGTCGATACCGGTTCCAAAACCGTTGTTATCCATGAGAGCAAAATCACCAAGCTGGGTCATAAAGGTTCTCGAGCTATAGAGATCAACCAAACCGAGCTGATGGCCGAACTCATGAGCCATAACGGCGTTGAGAGCCGTAGCTCTATTATCCTGACAGACCGTTTCGGGCATCATCAAGGCAGTTTTCACGTAACAACTGCCGTTATCAACTGCTAAAGAATCACCAAAACAAATGTAACCCGTAAAAAGATCGTTGCATGTCTCTGGGTAACCAATGTCATTTTGTCTGTCAGCACCAGCGTGAAAAAGAAATATCGATCCATAGTTGCTAAAGACAATCTCAGGGGATTCAGCATCGGCAGTTTGGATACAATCAATGAAGTACTTCTCCAGACCATAGACTACTGAATCATAGTCGCACTTCCCGTAGTAGCTCATAGGATGTGGCAAGGTGTAAGCGGCGTTGTTGTCCGGAGGGAAGAAATCCCAACGAAGGGTGATCTTGCCCTCCGAAACCGTCTCCCAGTATCGGCTAAGCGCACGCAAATGGGCATCGAAGTATGCCATATTGTGTGGGGGCGGATCTATCCAGTGACCTACTGAATCAAAATAAGCCGTTGAATCCTCAGGTGTGGCCAGAGGGTTGCTCAAGTCAATCTCGCCGAGACCGGTAGTATTGGGATCATCGGGGTCTTCTTTCTGGAAATTAAACCTCAACACCAAGACTGAGATAGTCTTCTCTGCGGTGGCATTAAGAGCCTGACTTGGCAACGACCAAGGAGAACTCCGTTGCAGGCCGAGATTTATCGGATATACTACCTCCGGAGTGAAACTACGGCGCAAAACTGGATTTTCCCCATCAACCGTTGGTACAGTTTGACGGGAAATAATAGGAAAAACTTTATCATCGGCAACAATCGATGATGTGATAACCAATAAGATCACCACTACAGCTACTTTACGAAAGGTCAACAATCCTATGTTCACACTTAGACTCCCATGTCTTCGGACAGTTTAGGGTCTTACTGATAACGACATTCGCAGGGTGTTAGCCAAAACAGATTCGTTATTGCTGGGGATATACGAAAAGTCAAAACCAAATTGATCCATCAACGTAAGACCCACCCCAAGTGTTAAAATCTTAATCTTACCTTCTTCGTCATGCTTATATCCTGCTCTTAGGGCAATTAAGTCGGCATAGACGAACTCAGCTCCAGCATTTAGAATCAACTCTCGAGCCTCTTCGCGAAAGTTACCAATAGAAACCAACATTTTATTAGCTTCTCCAGTAACCAACAATCGAGTGTAATCCGACTGTAACAGTTTGTAGGCAAACCCCACAGCGAGATTGCGTGGTAACGGATCGCTCTGAGCATCTTGGCTGTACTGGATATCCGGACCGAGATCGGTCACACTCATACCAAGATTCAGTCGTGGTGACACATGATATAACAATCCAAGGTCAACCGCAACTCCGGTAGCTTTTCCATCACCGAAGCCACCTCCCGAAGTTCCAGGAGCCAGTTCACGTTCAGACAAACGTGAATAGATTATTTTTGCAGCGATTCCACCTTTAAGAGAATGTGTTAGCGAAGTACCATACGCCAGAGAAAAAGCTAACTCGAAGGCTTCACCTGTACCCATATCCTGACCGGTTTCACTTGTGTATGGCATTGACCCATATGTCAAGTATGTAAAATTGAAACCAAGTGTACCCCAACCACGAAAATGGTGTACTCCTGAAAAGAACTCATAGTAGATGTCATCAGCGAGATCAAGCTCCGGCAACCAATTGACATGCATCAAGGAAAACTCTGACCTTGCATTGGCCTTTACGATAATACGCTCATCACTGGCAAACCAGAGTTCATCCCCTACCGATTCCACATGGATTGCATTAGCCTTATCCATTCCTTTCTGGCCTTCACTCATTACCTTATTCTTTTCTTTGTCAAAATACCTGAGGCCGTTTGCTGTTGCCAGATAAATATACTGACCTCGTTCCGTAATCTGGTTGATTCGGGATGCCAAGGCATTGCGGTACACTTTAATGGTATCACCAACCCGAAGTGTCTCATCGTCAAGGTCATTCATTGCAATCAACGCTTGTCGATACATCTTTCCAGCGTCTGGGGACATACCTCTCCTGCTTGTAATCAGGCTGTCGAGTGTTTCACCTTCGGCAACCACATGCTCACCATAGCCAAGTATGCGTGATGAGTCGCCATACAGCAGCACTAAACCATAATTAGTACCCAGCCAGGTCCAGTCACCGGAGGAATAGATGCTGGTCGCTTCTCCCCTGATCCTTGCCAGATAGGGAACCCGAATAACATCGCCCGGTTTCAGGGCATTCATGTCAACCGGTCGGGGAGGCATGGCAGAAATCTCGGCAGGAGCAGTCGAATCCGTTTGCATCGGGATTTCACTCATCACAGAACCTGAGTCGATAGCTCCCGTATCCTGCTGTAAAGTCTTGCTTGTATCAAAAGAGTCAGCCTCAGGTACGACTTCAGGAACTTCTTGTAAACCAAATTCGGGGATCTGCTCTGATTTCTGGTTAAGACTAATTATCTTAGCGATGAGTTCCTGTTTCTCTATTTCGGAATCATAGATAACAAACCTGTCGGCTATCGTCTCAGGAGTATCATCCAGAACAACGGTATATTCGAAGCTATTTGACCACTTTTCTCCATCATAGCGATACAGTTCTTGGTCCACTACCACCCAAATGTTCAGATGATCACGACCTATAGCTGTAACTCTCCCGTTTGGCAAAGATTCAGCATCCGGAACAGAAGAAAAACTGGCAATATCAAAGGAGACCATACCGCTGGAGGTACCTATATAGATTACTCTCGGTGAAACAAACAGGCTCAGGATTTCAGATGACGGTAAACCATCCAACACTGTATACGTCCGCCAACTTTTTCCGTTATAAACATACAGACCGTTATCCGTACCAACCAGCAGGGCGCGCTCATTGGAAGCAATGCAAGTAAGCTCTCCCTGAAAAAGAGAGGCATATGGCACACGCAGTTCTTCAGGAATAAACCTGGATTTTGCTTTTTCAACAGCAAAGCTGATACGATCACACTCTACTTCAGAAAGCACAGAATCCCTGATTCCTTCAGCGTAATTCTGCTGGATATTCTTGAACAACTCCCAATTGATACGACACATGTTATAGGCGGCAACCAGTGAATCAAACGCTCCTATCAGTGGCTCCATTCTGCTGTAGTCTTCAGGTACAGATGCGATAATCGTATCCCTGAGTTCAAGCAATTGCTGTCTACTGATTTTGCTGTTGGCCTCAGCGATAACAGCTGTTATGGCTGCAATACGCTCATCATCCTTTTCGTTGAAATATCGCGCCACTTTTCTGGATACAGTTTCGTTTGTGCGAGTGGTAAATATCTCTTCGTTGTGCCAATTACGGTTATCGTAACGCACTAAGCCTTGAGATGAAATAGCCCAAATTTCATAGGACTGGTAATCAGAGCCTTTCCCCTTTTTCAAAGCAGCAATGCTTCTCAGGGGTCTGAGATGACTGGGTACTTTGGCATCTTTCCAAGAATCAGAGAGAGGATAGGCTCCTAATCCGGCGGGATTCCAATGCGTGGTAGTGGCATCATCAGCAACCGCCACAAAGGCTTCGCCCATCCCACCAGCCCTTGCTCCCGGAGCAATTTTAAGAAATAGAGCAGAAGCACTCGAAACCTGGGAATAACTGGTTGTTGTCAGACAGGTGACAGCCAAGCAGACAAGGATAAGTACAACAACATTTCTCGTGGTCATAAAGATTCTCCTGAATAATATCAGTTCACAACTACTACTTTTCCAAAAGCTTCAACAACCTCGCCCCCTACTACGGGGACAGCGGTTGCTTTATAGATATAGACACCGGTTGCGACCCGGTCGCCGTCGGTATCAACCCCATACCATACTATATCGTCAAAATAGCCAATTTCTGCGTTGTATCGTTCAAATGTTTTAATTCTCCTACCGGAAAGAGTGAATATTTCCAAAGATAGTTTTTCCATTGCTTGAGTTAGACGACAGGAAAAACGGGTATCATTTCTCATTGGATTAGGATAATTAAGAAGATCCACAATAGCTGGAGTCTCAAAAGCTTTCACCTCGGCTGCAAACTCAACACTGGAGGAATTGTTAGCATTATCCCAAGTTTTAATTTTAAAAGAATGACGCCCCGGCTTAAGATCTTTCAGGATATATTCAAGACTGCCAGTTGTAAAATCATCCTGGTCATGGCTAAACATGCTTGTAAGATTTATCATATTTTCCGATTGTCCGTCAATAGTAAGAGTAATTCCATGACCCAGAGCACCCGACAGATTTACTCCGGAAGGGTCGGTCAGAACAATAATCAAATGGTCATTGTTGTGAACAACATCACCGCTGGCGAACCCACGATTTTCCTTAATACTATATTTGATTTCCGGCCCGGTAGAATCAGTTGATGGAGCTACACCATCCGAAACTTTAAGCGAATCAGCCAAGCCTACTGCATCGGTACTTCCTATTTGGGCATACAGAAGAATGCGCGCACCATTCCCACCATAGCCGACATCCAGAGGTGTTACGAATTCGAATTCGAACTCACCGGAAATTATTGCGGCTGTCCCTCGGTACAATGTTGGACCGGTTACCTGATAATCAATTCCACGATAAGTCTTTTGGCGATCGGAGTCATAGACCCTGATTTCCAACTGGCCATCAGCCACATAAGTAGCACCATTATGACTCAGTATTCTCCCCTCCACTTTAGCCTTGTCCAGAGCGGTAAGACTGTCAGGGCAATCCGTGAATTCAATATCAAGTTCAGGTTGTCCAAGTTTCATACATGGATCACCAAACAGAAGATATGTACGATCATTGGTTACGGGGATTGGCAAAATCGGATTAACATATTGTCGGCGCAGCTTTGCCAGATACACCGCTTCAGCCATAGAAAGGGAATCATCTTCAAAGAGTGCATCGTAAACTCCCCGATTGAAGATGGCATTGTCAGTTGAATACACCTGGCGAGTAGCAGACACAACAGCTACTGCCCCTCCTGATGGATGACTAAGCATGTCTTCAGCCATGCCATCGTGAAGGGGATCTTCAAAAAAACCACTGGCACA
>QNAG01000164.1 GCA_003641415.1 Candidatus Zixiibacteriota bacterium
CCTGATCGGGAGCGTCGCGAGGATCGTCAAATTTCCCGGACGTTGAATCAGATTCAGTGTAAGATAGTTAGTACCAAGAATCAGATTCGTCGTTTTCTTGATTTCCACGGTCTCAACGGTGAGTTGTAGTGCAGACACAAGGCCCGCCGCTACGTAAGGGTGATAAATATACATAGGCAATTATCATGCTTCGACTCCGCTCAGCATGAAAGACAATTGTTATCATCTTCCTTCGATTATTTTTGTCATCCCGAGCGGAGTCAAGAGACAAGAAATATATGAGTCGAAGCATGGCGAACCACAATATTCCATCCCGGGCAGACGTTTCCGCCTGCCCGGTAAAGTTTATCTACCTACCACCACTTCGGGACAAACTTATGGCCGTAACTCAGGACGCCATGATGTCCCTCGGTTTGGATGCGGCGGAACTCAACCCGTACTTCCATCCCGATTTTCACCTCGTCTACATCAACATCAGCAATCTGACCCATCAAACGGGTGCCATCTTCAAGCTCAACTATGGCAATAGCATAAGGGGATATATCACCCCATTGAGCGGGTGCAGTGCGTATCACTGTATAGGTAACCACCTTGCCCGTATCCGGCAGCTTGACCAGTTCAAACTCTGTGTCGCCGGTTTCCGGATCGACAGATCGCGGCGGATAATAGGTCTTTCCGCTTTTTTTGAATTTGGAGGCTTCGCCACGATACCGCTGGGGGTATTCTCTCCAGTTGCGTGAACTAAACATTGACATTATACCACCTCCAATACGTGAACGACAGAGGACCCGCCGGAACCGCCCATATTCTGTGTCATCCCTATTTTCGGGTTGCTCTTCAACTGACGGTCTCCTTCTGCTTGACCGGTCAACTGTTTGTAGATTTCAACTATTTGAGCAATACCGGTCGCCCCAACCGGATGACCTTTCGATTTCAAGCCACCGGAAGTATTCACCGGAAACTTACCGTCCAGCGCTGTCTCACCAGCTAAGGTAGCCGGGCCAGCCTTGCCGGGTTCGTATTTTCCAATCGATTCAAGAACAACCAATTCAGCAATTGTGAAGCAATCGTGAATCTCAGCAAACTGGACATCTTTAATAGTCTTGCCAGCCATTTTGAAAGCCCGCTCAGTCGCCAACGTGGAAGCCTTAAATGTGGTTATATCAGCCCTCTGTGCAATTTGGATAGTGTCCGTAGCTGCACCAGAGCCAAGTACCTTGATGTATGGCTTGCCGAGTTTCTTAGCTATCTCTTCGGTAGTCAGAATCACCGCAGCAGCTCCATCGGTAATTGGTGAACAGTCGAGAATATGCAACGGATCGGCTATCATAACCGAGTTTTCAACTGTTTCCGGTTTAACTTTGAATGGGTATTGCGCAACTGGGTTCATTGATCCGTTGAAGTGGTTCTTGACTGAAACGGCGGTCAGCATTTCACGAGTAGTGCCATACTTTGCCATGTGAGCATTGGCAATCATAGCATACAACCCCGGGAATGTCACGCCGTGGAAGACTTCATATTCCTGATCTGCAGCAGTCGCCAGAGCGGCTGTAGCGTCATCGCCAGAGCAGTCAGTCATTTTTTCCACACCGGATGCCATGACGATATCTGAAATGCCCGAAGCAACCTCGATAAATGCCTGGCGGAAAGCCAGTCCTCCCGAGGCGCAGGCGGATTCTACGCGTGTGGCGGGAATCCCCGGCATGCCGAGATAGTCAGCCATCAGAGAGCTTAGATGTTCTTGCTGTACAAATAGTCCACTGGACATGCAACCCACGTATAATGAATCGATATGATCAACACCAGAATTGTTTATTGATTCAAGTGCGGCATCGACAAAGAGCTGACGAAGAGACTTGCGCCATACCTCGCCCCAGGTACTCATGCCAATTCCGACAACACAAACTGTTCTCATTGTTGTTACCTCCTAAGCGTTCTTCCTGATTTTGCGACGGTATTTGGCATAGGTTCCATAGTCAATATACACCTTGTTTTCATCGAGCAGCGTGGCGGTTTTCACCGTCAGGTCCTGCACTTCCTTAATCCGGTCAGTCACTTTCCAAATGAACGAGTCCGAACCGGCCCCGGAGCCATAGGAACACATCAAAATCAAATCACCCGGAGCAGCCACATCAAGTGTTGATGTCAATCCAATTGGGGAAGCACCTGAATAAGTATTGCCAAGACGTGGAGACAACCAACCCGGGTCAATCTGTTCCTGAGTAAATCCTAGTTGAAAAGCTACCCGTTGTGGAAATTTTCCATTTGGCTGGTGGAACACAGCGTACTTGAAATCCTGCGGCTTCATACCGGATTTTTTCAGAAGGGCTTCTGTGGCTCCCTTTGTATGAACAAAGTAGGCTTCCTCTCCCGTGAAACGCCCCCCATGTTGCGGGTAGAACTCGTGCTCGCGCCGCCAGAAATCAGGCATATCGGTCGTGTACGAATGAGTGTAGAGACATTCGGCTACGAGGTTATCCTTGCCCATAATGAAAGCCGCCGCACCGGCAGCCGCCGAGAACTCAAGAGCATCCGATGGAGCGCCCTGGGAAGTGTCACCACCAATAGCTAGGGCATACTTCATTTTGCCTGCATCGATATGACTCATAGCCACAAACATTGCCTCTGAACCGGCTTTGCAGGCGAACTCGAAATCGACGCAGTGGATATCGGGTGTCGCACCTAGTGCTTCAGCGACTGTGGTGCCCGATGGCTTCACTGCATAGGGATGTGATTCGGAGCCAATGTAGATAGCGCCAATATCTTTCGGATCGACATTCTGCGCCCGCACCAAGGCACGTCGCGAAGCCTCTACAGAAAGCGTGATCGTATCCAAATCGGGCGGTGGCACCGATTTCTCACTCAACATCAGGCCTTTCTTGTAACTGGGCGCATCCGCTCCCCACACTTTCGCAATCTCTTCGACTTTGATGCGGTGTCTGGGAATATGAGCGCCATATCCAACAATTCCTGCCATAGTGAACCTCACAATAGAAATGTTTTTATGATATTAGTTAATCTCGTTGTTTATTTCCACTTCATAATATTTGAGATAATAAGTCATAAGGATAGCAAAGACAAGCAATTCAGGTGGCCCAGATTCTTTTTTGCAAATAATTATGCCTGGTTCAACCGCTCATAGGGTAGCTATTCCTGTCCGACAAATGAAGTATGACTACTTCAATGATTGTATTCTGGCTCCTGTTAGCAAATACTACCGGCAGTCTGACAGAAATGGTGGGGATGGAATCAACTCTCGATTCCAACACCGCTTTTTATGAAGGCAAGGATAAGAATTATGTTCTAAGCCCTCCGATAGGTTTCACAATGGTAACAGAGAAAGCTCAAACAATAGGTTATTCCTTTGCTTTTCTGCCAGAGGGACAGAGTCTTGATTCTGCCTACGCTATGATAGGTGCAACGATCTATGATTTGACCCTACTTAAAGAAAATGTAACCTTCAATAGCATCTTAACGGAAGACACGGCACGTCTAAGAGAATACTATGGTAATGATCTACAAATCTGGCCGGTAGATTCTATGACAAATTTCCGAGGTGATATTATCCCTACATACTATTTCAACGATCCTCACCGTTTCATTCCGACGGTTATGGTGTCATACTATGATGGTGATAACGAAATGTTAATCCTGGAGCTAAACATCTCTGACAGAATTCCTCGTTTTGAAGCTGAGAAGATATTCGAAGCTTTCCTCCAGCAGTTCAAAGTGCTGAAAACACCAAAATAATTCCTTCATAGTTGTTATAAATAACACTACCGTTTTGACATATATTGCTATCTATACAGTGGAGGAACCAGTACCGGTATGTCTTGACATAAGTTACTTTTTGCCTATATTTATTAGTAGAACCGAGCCGAAATATTCACCGCCAAGATATTTTGAAGTAAAAGGTAATCCATTTACTCTTGGGAGAGATTATGTTATCCACATTCAAAGTAACTCTGATTGTACTATTATTACTGGTTCCGACCATAATGGCGACATCAGAAAAATACGCTTTAATTAGTGTGTCTGAGATGACTAAGCAACAATATCTCACTCTGGCTCAGATGGGTATGGATATCGCCGAAGTTCATAAAGACACCCTGAAGATCGTCGCTACATCAAGAGACTTGTCCAATCTGGAAACTGCCGGAATACCATTTACAATTGAGCGCCCTGATCTTTCGGCTTTCTATCAATCTCGCAATAAGGCTGCAATGACGATGGGTGGGTTCCGAACCTTCTCTGAAATTGTAGCCTACGTTGACTCAATTACAGCAGCCAATCCGAACATACTGACACCTAAGTGGTCTTTGGGAACATCCCTTGAGGGACGAGATCTATGGGCTGTTAAGCTTTCGGATAATCCGGGGATAGACGAGGACGAACCGGAAGTGCTTTACATATCGCTTATCCATGCCCGTGAACCTGCAGCCCAGGCTTCCTTGCTTCATTTTCTGGAGCATCTGGTAACCAACTATGGTTCTGATCCGGAAATAACCGAATTGATAAATACTCGCGAGTTGTATTTCGTGCCTGTGCAAAACCCCGATGGGTATGTTAAAAATGAGCAGGACTTTCCGGAAGGTGGGGGTATGTGGCGTAAGAATCTTAGAAATAATGGCGACGGGGAGTTTGGTGTTGACCTCAACCGCAACTATGGATACAAATGGGGATACGACAACATGGGGTCTTCCGATAATACCGCAAGTGAGACATATCGAGGAACAGCTCCTTTTTCAGAACCAGAAACAGACCTGGTGCGCAGCTTTATTTTATCACGTGAGTTTGTCATTATTCATAATTTCCACACCTACTCCAATCTGGAACTGTGGACACCAAGCTATGATCGCTTTTTTTCACCTCAGGAAGACTTTTTTAGAAACCTCGGCGATTCACTGACCCAATACAACGGCTACACTCCGGAAATCGGGTGGACCTTATACCCAACCAACGGAGATGCTGATGATTGGGCATGGGGTGACACAATCTCCAAACCGCGTATTATTTCTCTAACCTGCGAGATAGGAAACTATGATGATGGTTTCTGGCCTGATCCGTTACGTATTCCTTTTCTTGTAGCTGAGAATGTTTGGCCCAACTTGTACCTCGCTAAGATCGCTGATGATCCGTACATTATCGGTCCACCTCAACAACCTGAGATTATTAGTCCGGACTCCGCTAATGGTACATTTACGTTGCAGTGGCAGCATGATGACATAGTAAATCCGGCTGTCTCTTACCGTCTTATGGAGTACACAGACAAACAGACTGTAAACGATGATGCTGAGAGTGATTATGGTTACTGGGAAACAGCCCAAATGAATCGCGCTGATTATCGTAGCCATTCAGGTGTCTGGTCCTGGTTTACCGATTCTCATAACCGCTCTCATCATTGGTTGCTTTCTGAAACCCCATACACAGTTGGAGAAAATGATTCACTGCGGTTTTGGACCTGGTACGACATTGAAGAAGGCTGGGATTATTTCTATGTGCAGGTTTCTGATGATGGCGGATGCACTTTTGAGAATCTATCCAACGAACTTACTACCGACGATGATCCTAATGGCCTGAATCTTGGCAACGGTATTACAGGAACATCCGACGATTGGATCGAAGCTAAGTTCACTCTTTCCACCTATGAGGGGAAAACAGTGATGTTCCGACTGGCTTACTTCACTGATTCGTGGACTCTCGAAGAGGGTGTATATATCGATGATATAGCAAATATAGACTTCTATAGCACAGAGACCGAGATTGATCCCGCACTCGCCAATTCTCATTACGATTTTATTGATAAGGAAGAAGGTAATTATTACTATCGGGTTGCTGCGACTGATTTGGAGAATCAGGAATCACGCATGTCAGACCTGTTCCATGTTCATGTAGTGAATGGATATATTGTTGGTGACGTGGATGGTTCGGGCGCTATTGATGTAGCGGACCTGACCTATTTGGTTAACTATCTGTTTATTGGTGGACCCGCGCCTGTTCCGGAAGAATCCGGAAATCTCGATTGTAATGGTGAGATCGACGTAGCTGATCTCACGTTCCTTGTAGCCTACCTGTTCCTGGGAGGACCTGAACCGGTGTGTCCTTGATGGTGTTGTTACCATAACTAAAATATATAACGGTCGCTTCCTCTTGCAAGAAGTGGCCGTTTTACTTTTTAGATATCCATTTAGAATCAAGTTGAACCGATAGCTCGCAGCAAGAAAGTTGTACCCAAAGGCACTATTTTTGTTTAGTTAGAGTGATTCTCA